>JABJED010000012.1 GCA_018665025.1 Gammaproteobacteria bacterium | reverse complement strand
TGAGCGGATCATCAGAAGCTAAAGCCGGTCTCGTTATCGGTTTTTTGTTTAACGCTGTTTTATTTAAAGCGATTTTATTTAAAGCGATTTTATCTAAAGAGAGTTTGTCTAAAGCGTTGGGGGGAGCTTCTCCCATAATATGTATCCAGCAAAATATGCTGTATATATATACAGTAGTTTAAAAATTAGGGCAAGCCCGTGTTGTCGTTGTTGAGAAAAAGCCGCTGATGCTATTTCGCGTGAAGGACCACGGGCATTTCGACAATCCCGCGGACAAAATTTGATTTTAGGCGCACCACCGGACCGGTGATCTCAACCTTTTCAAATCGTTTTACGATTTCTTCCCACACAAGTCTTAATTGCATTTCGGCAAGCCGATTGCCCATACACCGATGTATACCAAAGCCGAACGAGACGTGATTGCGTGCGCCTGGCCTGTCGATAATAAAGTCGTCGGGTCGATCAATTTTGGTTGAGTCCCGATTACCAGAGACATACCACATGACGACTTTGTCTCCTTCACGAATCTGTTGTCCACCCAGCATGACATCCTTGGTGGCTGTTCGGCGCATATGCATAAGCGGTGTCTGGTATCGAATAATTTCGGAAACCATATTGGGGATCAGGCTGGCATCATTTTTTAGTTTTTGATATTCGGATGGGTTGTCGTTCAGCATCAGAATGCCGCCGGATATTGAGTTCCTGGTGGTGTCGTTACCACCGACAATAAGCAGTATCAGATTGCCGAGGAACTCCATAGGATCCATTTTTTGGAACGATGGGGAATGTGCCATCAGTGTAATAAAGTCGAGTTTCCCTTCGGGGGGATTGTTAGCACGTTCCTGCCAGATTTCTGTGAAAGCCTCAAGGCACTCCATCAAGGCGGCCTGCCGCTCTTCCGCGGATACGCTGTCATCTCCCGCGAGTTCTTCGCTTGATGTCGCCATATCTGACCAGAAAGTGAGTTTTCGTCGATCCTCAAACGGGAAATCAAACAAGGTCGCCAGCATCTGAGTGGTCAGTTCGATAGAGACCCGGTCGACCCAGTCAAACTCTTCACCGATAGGTAACTCATCCATGATCTCGGCGATACGTTCTCGAATAATAGGTTCGAGTTGTGACAGGTTCTGGGGTGAAACGGCAGGCGTGACGGCTTTTCGCTGATTGTCATGAGTTGGCGGGTCAACCGCAATAAACTGCTTCACCGTGAAGTTAGGGTCCTGATCGCCGATCACAATGGTGGGATAGGACGAAAAAGTTTCGTGATCTTTTTCAACAGTCATGATGTCGTCGTAGCGAGTCACGGACCAGTAGGGACCGAAGAGGCTGTCTTTACAGAAGTGAACTGGCGCTTCGTTGCGCAGTCGTTCAAACAAGGGCCAATGGCTGTCCGTCTCATAGAGTGACGGATTGGCAACGTCGATATCATCCAGTGGGATAGCGTAAGGATCTTGCTGCAGGACAGAACTCATTGTTGAATCTCCTTTGTTTTAAAGCCCTTCTTTGTTTTAAAGCTCTTCTTTGTTTTAAAGCCCTTCTTTGTTTTAAAGCAAGAGTCGCATCAAACTAACGCAAGAGGTTAAGGATGCACTCACTTTCTGGCCGTGCATGAATAACTTAACGAACTGTGTTGCCAGAATATAGAGCAAGCGAGGCTAATTTCACACTAGTTTAGGCGATCCTAGTTTAGGCGACCCGGTTCAATCCATCCGGTTCAGGTATTCGAGTGGCCGGGTACTCAGTGCTTTAGTTTTACCAGGATGGCGCCACCGTTGCCGCGTTCAATTTCCTGATGAACAATAACCCCTCGCCGTTCAAGGTCCCCTAGAGACATCATGGCTTCTTCCCTGATAACGCCTGAGCCGACAATAAACCTGATGTATTGTGCTATGCCACGATTTTCTGCTTCAACCAGGCTGTGCATTCTTTTAAGTGCTTCGTGCACACGCTCGCCATTATGTGCGATATCCACAGTGACGGTGGAACCATCAGTCTGTTCATCAAGGTGATTGTCACACTTTGGGCAGCGGCGCGCTCCGCTATTGATGCACATACCGCAATTGAGGCAGGTCTGTATTTTCATCTAGGTATTTACTTCCAACCCTGGATCCACTGATCCTGGTTTTTCAGCGCCTGCCACTGGATGGGAACTATCCGTTTGGACATTACCGATTCGATCATGCAGGCCGTTACAGCGCCTTCGTCGTCAAACTCGATTTCGGTTACGATGAAATGCTTTTCCTTTCGGGCAGGTTTAACCGCTGTCCATTTACTGTTCATTAACTTCCTGGGGTTGATTGGGTTGGTAGACATCGTGTTTATTGTATTCGCAGTATTGTTAGAACATTGGTTTCTTTTTTAGGGCGCTGGTTGCTCACTTGTCTATATCAATTCGGGTAACAAATTGCCGGATTGTCTTGATAAGCTGGCTCGGCCTTTCGGCAAGTATGGCATGTGAGGCACTTTTGATTTCCACAAAGTCAGCGCCCGGTATTTTCTTTGCGTACTGTTTTGCGGTCTTCGGGCGAGCCTCGTCGTGTTCTCCGCAGATGAACAGGGTAGGGCAGTCAATTTTTTCCAACTGGCTTACTTTGTTGTAGTTCTTGAGGCTGCCGGTGGCGCTGAATTCAGATGCACCCCACATGTATTTGTAGACCTGGTTGCCATGTGAATTTTTAATCAGTGCGCCACGTTTTGACTTTGCCTTGTTTCTGCAAACATGCCTGTCGTAGTAAAGTTTCATGGCATCCTGGTAAACCTTCGAATCAGTAGCGCCTATTTCGTGGCAATAGCGGATAATTTTTCTTTCCTTCGCCGGGAGTTTCGCGATGAGCTGGTTAGCGTCGCGTTGCCAGTCTGAGGCTGAAAACATGGGGGACTGAAAAACCAACGACGCAATGTTGTGTCGATTTCGCCCTTTCAGATAATACTCTAGTGCCAGTGTTGTTCCCCAGGAGCCACCGAACAGGTGGAATTGTTTAAAACCAAGATGTTCAACAAGCAGTTCAAGTTCACGCACAAAGGTCTGCACTTTCCAGAGTTTCTTTTCGGTGGAGCTACTGCGACCTCCACCGATCTGGTCATAGATGACGACCTGGCGATTATCTGCAAGCCTGAATAGATCGATCATGAAGCGGGAATGCCCGCCGGGTCCGCCATGCAGACAAATAATGGGCAGACCACCGGACCGTTTTGATCCCCTGAGCTGGTAGAACGTTTGGCCGAATTGATGTTTGAGGTAAGGCATAAGTGGCGCTGCAGGGTGACTCTCTAAAGGGTGACTGGGATTGTCTGTGCCTCTTTGACTTCTTCCATTACTACATAAGTGCGTGAGCCACTGACACCGGGCAATGTTAGCAGGGTTTCTCCCAGTAGTTGCCGGTAAGCAGCCATGTTGGCAACGCGTGCTTTGATCAGGTAGTCAAAATTACCGGATACCAGATGGCATTCGAGTACCTGTGGAAGTGCGACGATAGCCTGGCTGAACTCTTCGAATACATCAGGCGATGTTCTGATGAGGTTGATCTCTACAAAGACAAGCAGTTCCAGCTGTAGCAGCCTGGGGTTGAGTTTCGCGCCGTAGGATTCGATGTAGCCCAGTCGTTCCAGGGTCTTTACCCGCTCTGAGCAAGGTGTTGCGCTCAGACCTACCTTGTCCGCCAGTTCGGTATTGGTGATTCTGCCATTGGCCTGCAGCAGTTGCAGAATCTTCACGTCAATACGGTCCAGGGTTTTACCCTGTACATCTGCAAATTCATTCATGAAAACACCTGTATTTAGCTATATATATAGAATATTACCTAACTATTAGCCTAAATAAAGTGAGAAACACTATATATTCGAAAATATACTAAAGGAAAATCATGTGAGGTATCCGGATGTTGGTTGGTGTCCCTAAGGAAATTAAGAATCATGAATACCGCGTTGGTTTACTGCCGGCGGGCGTTCGTGAACTCATTCATCATGGTCACCAGGTTTTGGTTGAGTCTGATGCAGGCCACGCGATTGGATTTGATAACGCGAGTTATGCTGCTATCGGTGCAGAAATAGTCGCAACACCGCAAGAGATTTTCCTTCGAGCTGACCTTGTGGTCAAAGTGAAAGAACCCCAGGAAGTTGAACGTCAGCAATTGCGCGAATCGCAAACATTGTTTACCTATCTGCACCTGGCGCCGGATCTGCCACAAACCCAAGGCCTGCTGGATAGTGGTGCAACCTGTATCGCCTACGAAACGGTCACTGATGCCCAAGGCCGATTACCTTTACTGGCGCCAATGTCCGAAGTTGCCGGACGAATGTCCGTTCAGGCAGGGGCCTTGTGTCTTGAAAAATCCCACGGTGGTAGCGGAATTCTCTTAGGTGGTGTTCCTGGCACACACCAGGGGCGAGTTGTCATCCTTGGCGGTGGTGTTGTAGGTCAAAATGCTGCGCAGATGGCTGTTGGTCTGGGTGCCAGCGTTACAATTATTGATAAATCCCTGGATGTTCTGCGTCATCTGGATGCCCGGTTTGGCCACCAGGTACAGACGTTGTATGCGACACAGGATGCGATTATTGAAGAAACACTGACGGCAGACCTTGTTATAGGCGCAGTCCTGGTGCCCGGCGCTTCGGCGCCAAAACTGGTCACCCGCGAGATGGTTTCGCAGATGAAAAAGGGCTCGGTTTTGGTTGATGTTGCGATTGACCAGGGTGGATGCTTTGAAACGTCGAAACCAACGACTCACGCTGCGCCAACTTATATTGTCGATGGCGTTGTTCATTATTGTGTTGCGAATATGCCTGGTGCAGTTGCAAGAACTTCAGCGGCTGCACTGAACAACGCAACCTTGCCATTTGTTTTGCTACTGGCTGACAAGGGTGCAGAAGCAGCGATGCGGGTAGATCCACACCTACGGCATGGTTTGAATGTATACCAGGGAAAGGTCACCAACCTGCAGGTCAGCGAGGCTCATGGTATGGCGTATTCAGCGCCCGAGAATATCATCGCTGCCTAGTCGCAATAAAGCCGATTGAGGTTGGCGAGTTCACCCGGATCCAGGTCCTTGTCCTTCAGGTTCATGCATTTTGTAGCCAAAGTCCTTAGGGCGTATCTGGGTTAAGAAAAGAGAGCGTGGGATTAGGCTGGGGCGCTCTTTGTCGATGGCATTGTTCACCGCAAAGCGCAGATCCTCTCCCCAGAATCCCGCCGCATCCATCTTTACTCAAAATGCATTACCGCCCGGCGTACTAACGACGCCGATCAACATCGACGGGGTATCGTCCGTTTCTAACCCGGACTTACGCAGCTTAAGTAGGGTATCGACCATGTTACCCATAGCGATGACGCCATGTGATGCTTTCAATCGTCTATCGCCGTCCATATTCTTGTAATCATCCATGAACTCTCTGTATTCGGCTGTAAACCTCCCCCCTCATTTCGCACCACTATCAGCCTACGCGGTGACGACGCCTAAAACTATCGCATTAGTTCTTTTGCGGCTGGCGTTGTGGATATAGACCTGCCGGCACTCCGATACAAAAAAACGTTGGTACAGCCACGTCTCTGTAGTATAAGAGAGTGTCGAGTTTTTGTGACTCCGTTATAAAAAATGGTTGCTCGCGCTGCTCTGGGCACTAGCTGTTTTAACCGCACAGGCTAGCCACTGGCACAATCAGGATTATCGGTAGGAACTCTTTATGGACAATTTGAAAGGACTCTCAGGCACTGCTGCGTCCCCGCGTGCCGAGCAGGCTCTGGCCACCCCACAAACGATCCTGGCACTGGAACCGCGCATTATGCTCGACGGCGCCGCTCTGGTCACCGCCGATGCCGCTACGGAAGCGGTCGTTGAACAAGAAACGGCAGACGACAGCTCGTTGCCGGTTGGCATCAGTCAACGGCTCACCGATGAACTGCTGAGCGCACTCGCCGCCCACCAGCTGCCAGAAGCGCCGCGCACCGAAATCGTGTTTATCGACGGCGGTGTGGACGATGTTCAGACCCTGATCGACGGTATCAGTGCTGACAAAGAAGTGGTTCTGCTCGACCCAAGCCGTAACGGCGTGGAGCAAATCAGTGAGGCCCTAGCCGGGCGCTCCGACATAGATGCCATTCATATTCTTTCCCATGGCGACAGTGGCCAGGTCACCCTCGGCGACCAGGTGTTGTCCGCCGATAACCTCGACCAGTTTGGCGACGACCTGCAGGTCTGGGGCAGTGCCCTGACCGAAGCCGGCGATATCTTGATTTACGGCTGTGATGTGGCCGCCGGCGATGCTGGTGAGAGTTTTGTCGATAGCCTGGCGCAGCTCACCGGCGCTGATGTGGCGGCGTCCGTGGATTTGACCGGTGCCGCAGCGTTGGGTGGAGATTGGGACTTGGAGTCTCAAACCGGTAGCGTGGAAGCTGCGTCAGCGGTTTCTGTAGAAGCGCAGGAAAATTATGCGACGTTACTTGCGGAATACGATGCAAACTACCAGGACATGAATTTTAGTAGTGCCACTAATAAAGTTGGCGATGGTACAAACGCTGGCGATGTTGTGCTCTACGATAATGTGATCACCATTGGCGGACAACAAATCGATGCCATTGTCCGCACCGAAACTATCGTCGGTGGTTCGATGTCCACCTTCGACAGCACCGATAGTTCCGGCTCCAGTGCCGGTAATGAAACGGGCTTTTTCTCGCCGCAGTTTGTCTTTGACGGCACAGACAGTCCGGCCGGGTACGCTGTCTTTCAGATAGAGTTTATTGAGGGAGGTACTTACGATGACCTCACTAATACGGGAACGGCTGTCACATTACAGAATGTAAGGGTGCACAGCTATGATCTAGATGCCTTCCCCTCTGGTAGCACAGGTTCGCAGTTTCAGGAATTTGGGGGCTTTAGCAGCACCACCTTGTCGACCGGTACGAGTGTGAGCTATTCCTACAACTCAACGACGGGCTTAACCCGCTTCGAAAATAACGATGGGGCTCAAAGCAATCTAACCGAGGACGGTTATCGCGTTGAGGTGAAATACGACTCCCTCAGCACTTTCCGCATCAGCATGGGCTCCAAGGGCACATTCGCGTATTTCTACCTGGATTTCGGCGTGGGTGATCCATGGGATGGTTCGACAACCACCGTCTCGGCACCGACGCTGGACTTGGACGCCACCAATAGCAATGCCTCCGGTTACAACAATGCGGAGCCTTTTTCCGGCTCTGCAGTCTCTTTTAGCGCCGACGGCAGCGGCGCTGTCAATATCGATTCCACCGGCGACAGTTTTCAAAATCTCAACGTCAGTGTTAGCAGCAGTGAAATAGTCGACGGCAGTTCCGAGAAGTTGGTACTGGGTGACCTGACGACGGCGTTGGACTTTTCTGCTGGTTATAGTGCAACTGCCACTGTTGGTGGTAAGGCTTATGCCGTCAGTGGGACGGTTGATGGTGGTGAGCGTACCTTGACCATTACCGAGAGTGGTGGTGATGGTGTGTTGACCAAGGCCGAAACCGAGGCCCTGGTGGACGCCTTGCAATATGACAACGCGGCGGTATCCCCCACCAGCGGCGACCGTATTTTTGATGTTACTGTCACCACTGATCAATTTGTTAGCCCCGTCGCTCATTTTACGGTGGGTATTAATCTCGCGCCCACCACCGATGCGGTCAGCGCCAGTGGCGCGGAAGATGCCAGCTCTATTTCCATCACTCTCAGTGGCAGCGATAGCGATGGCTCGGTTGCGCATTTTCGCCTGAGCGGTTTACCGGCCAATGGCACCCTCTATACAGACTCGGGTTTGACCACTGTGGCCGTCACCAGCACCGATTATGCCGCGAGTAGCAATTCGCTTACCTTGTATTTCAAACCCAATGCCGATTGGAATGGCTCCACTACGTTTGACTATGCCGCCAAGGACAACAGCGGTGCGGTGGATGCCAGTGCGGCCACTGCCACTATTACTGTTACGCCGGTGAATACTGATACCGCGGCGGATAGCACGAGCGTTGCCGAAGATAACAATGCGACCGGCAATGTGTTGACGAATGATGAGGCGGACAATACCAGTGTGTCGACCTTTACTATTTCGGGTGTGGCGGGTACGCACACTGCCGGTGATACTGTCACCATTACAGGTAAAGGCACGCTGCAAATTCTGGCTAGCGGCGCCTACACCTTCACTCCAGTTGCGAACTGGAACGGCACTGTGCCGCAGGCGACTTACACCACGAATACCAGTCAGAGCAATACGTTGGATATTACTGTTACGCCGGTGAGCGATGCGGCGGTGATCGGCGGGGATAACAGCGGCGCGGTGACCGAAGATGCGGCGACGCCAACGCTGACCGATACCGGTACCCTGACCATCACCGATGCGGATGCGGGTGAGGCCAGTTTCCAGACCACGGGTATTACCGCGAGCAGCGGCGCCCTGGGCAGTTTGAGTATCACCAGCGCCGGTGTTTGGACTTACGATGTTGCTAACGCTGACGTGCAGTACCTGAAGGCGGGTGAAACCAAAACTGAAACCTTCACGGTACTGGCCACCGACGGCACCAGCCACACCGTCACCGTGACGATTACCGGCATTAACGATGCGGCGGTGATCGGCGGGGATAACAGTGGCGCGGTGACCGAAGATGCGGCGACGCCAACGCTGACCGATACCGGCACGCTGACCATCACCGATGCGGATACGGGC
>JABJED010000439.1 GCA_018665025.1 Gammaproteobacteria bacterium | reverse complement strand
GAAGTTGATTTGGTTGATGTTTCTGGCCCTGCTTTCGAGACGACAGACTCTGTCGCCGCAGCAATGGTCATGGTGCAGCATGGCCTGGCGGATGCGGTGTTGCTCGACACCCATGGCCAGCAGCAACCGCCGACAGAAATTATTCGAAAACGGCCGTCCATTATCAGGCGAACTACGACACGCTATTCTTCAGCCATCGACTCGAGAGCCTTCGCGGCTAGCGCGGAAAAGCTGATTGCCGAGCTTCCCTCCGATGCAAAACCGCCGTTACATATTACAGAGTTTAGCGTCAATAATGTGCACGCCAGTGGTAATGTTGCCACTGCTCTACAACTCGAACACCTGCGCAAAACTGTCATTGAAAATGAATGGGTGATGCTCACAAGGTTGAGTCAGAGTTATAAGTTGAGCAGTTACATTCGTCGCTACTCTCAGCAACCTTTGCGCTTTGTGATGGGCGTATCAACACTAGCCATGCTGTTTTCCGAACAGTTCTATCAGGAGTCGGACACTGGAATATTGGAGGCGGTTGGCAAGTTGTTTACCAACGATGTAAAAATTGCGGTTAAATCCATGACGCTCGAGAGCTTTCGCTCGCACGTGGATGCCGTCGGTATCGATTCTGATTGGTTCGATCTGCCTGCCAGAGTAGAGATTGTCTCTGTTGATAAACTTACGTTTCACGGTTCGATTAACCGTTTGTTTCAATACGTTCTTGAGTCGGAATGTATTGAGGCGTTGGCGTATGAGGCGTAGGGCCAGGGCAAGACCAAGAAGTAGATTTACGTCGTCACCATAAAACGAGGCTGTACAATCCCTGCGCGTGTTCAAGCGCGAGCGGTTCCAGCCGGCAATACTCGCCTTCCAGCACAACCGGAACAACATTAAATTCCATGATCTACCTCAATAATTGATATTTGGCTCACCCGAGGGATAGTAGTGGCCGGCCAGAACCATGCCGGAATCCTCGGTACATTCCAGCGAATGCTCCTGCTCAGCGGGCAGGAAAATAATGTCTCCAGTTTCTACAGGCGCTCGTCGGGTCTCGGTCCACATCATGCCGCAAGCACTGAGAATTATAATGGCTTCCTCATAGAGATGACGATGAGGCGCCGCCTTGGATTTAGGGACCTCCCCAATAAACTGGGATACCTCCGCGCTGCCGGTATCTTCGCCGATTAACACCTGGTAGAACCTATCTGCCATGCTATTGCGCTTGCTATCGTCGCAACTGAAGGCACGCTCGGGATAGTCCTTTGCAAAGTTTTCCAATGGCGCCGTCAGAATCTCAGCTTCTGAATGGCCGGGACAGACCGTGACGAGGAATGACAGCTCCTCGCCTGAATCGCAGCTAACCTCGAAGGACTCATCTGCTCGAATATGCACCCCAGACTGTGCTTCGATACCAAAGGGCCTGCCGGATATCCTGACCTCGCCACGGCCGGACATGCCAAATAGAACAACGTCCGAGCCCGGATAGCGGCGGGGTTCACTGTTGCCGCCAGACATCCGTGCGTAGTACTGGCCAAGGTGTTTTGCATTGTCATCGCCGGTAATAAGAGGAGCCACCTGCAGGCCCCCTTCGGGCACCCAATTCAGACCGGCAGGTTTCTGTACGTAGCAATCACCATCCAACATCGCCCGGCCAGACGGATCGAATGCTACTTCCTCAGTCAGCGACAGCAGCTCTTCCAGCGGGCGATCATCGCCAGCATATTCTTCGGTCAGATCGTTGTGACTGCCATCGCACAAGGGCTGCCCCCGGGTGTGCTTGCATCCACAAAACAGGAGCGTACGCGATTCAGTTGCCTGGAAATTTAACGGTTTAAAATCGGTGCCTACATGTGACTTGTCACAAAAGGGCTGCGACTTGCTCAGGCCACAACTGCACCAAAGGTACGTCTCGCCCTCCTCCACATCTATGCGGTAAGGTTTGTATTGGGCTACTATGGGCTGATCCACGCGATTAACTCGTTATCTGCAATAAGAACAAGAATACTACAATGCAGCGACAACAATTCACCACAAATTTTACCGCACTACTGACCATGGCCAGCGCGCCATTGGCCTGACATTTATTTAGGAACCGACTTATGTGGAAACCTGCTGTTCGATTTTTTTGCACTATGTTTTTCGCCGCTGTGGCCACCTCTCAGGCAGCAACGCCGGATACCGGGCTATATTTTATTGTGCTGGTTAAGTCGTCCAACTATTCACAGAACCGCGATGGTGAGCTCACCCGCCTGAACTACCATTTCTTTTCCGAAGTGTTTCCACACAACCCTGACACAACGGTAACGGGCAGCCTCAGGCGTGATGGTGTGAGTTCCTCGGCGATGCTTTATGAAAAGCGTGAGAGCAACCACTATATTGAGGGCGGCCACTTCGATACCGTAGAAGAAGCCGACAAGACCCACCCCAATGGCCTTTACCGGTTGTCGGTCAAAACCGATAAAGTGCACATCGTAAATCAGCCACTGAACCTGGCCGGTGACAGCGGCGCAACCGAAATTCCCGAACCGATCACAATCCACCTATCCCAGGGAGGCAATGCAGTCGCCCCTGATAAACTTGATCCGGATCAGACTCTCACCGTCAGTTGGAGCGAGTACTCTAACGGGCGCGACGACCCACGCGGCATTGTTGACGACATGATTTTTGTCGTCATGCAGGATTGCACCGGCGCGCGCATCGTACATACTGGATTGCCCTTCAAGAGCCCCTACATGAACTGGAAGTCACAAGAAGTCACCGTAGATGCCAGCAAACTGAAACCCGGACATCCCTATTCGATTTTCGTGGAATTTCCGCACGTAGTGGACAGTCGCATGGCCGAGGGAGTCCCAATATTCAGCGCCTATGCCACCGCCACTTACCTCGACCTAGTTACTCTGGGAGAAGCACAAAATAATGAGTGTCTTGATTCCATGCCGCCAATGGACACGGGGCAAACCGACCGATAAGAGCAAACACCATGATATTTTTCATACGATTGATAACCTTAACAGGGCTGCTGTTATTCACCGCAACACCCGTGCTGGCGGAGGGCAAAATGCCAGCCTTTTCCATTAAAGAAAACATCGTAATGCTGTACTACAAGGATCTGTCTGCTGTGGTGCCTTTTTACGAGGACACCTTGGGCCTGAAAAAAACGTTCAATCAGGACTGGTCAAAAATATATCAGCTCACTCCTACTTCCTTCGTTGGCTTGATCCAGGAAAGCGAAGGCAGCTTCCACAAAGCGCAACCTGACAATGCCGTAATGTTGAGCATCGTCACAGCGGAAGTAGACGCCTGGTACGCGCGTTTTAAGGCCGACAAGCGCACCACCTTCATCAAGCACATTTACAACAACGAACACGCACCGATCCGCGCCTTTCTGGTGAGAGATCCTGGCGGTTATACCGTGGAAGTGTTTCAGTGGTTGGAGGGAGATGATTAGAGTGTTTGTGTCGCTGGATCGCTCGCACGGGGGAGTTCAGCAACCTAATTCTGCGAAATCTGTTGGTGGCTGGGCGGAGAGACGGCCGTACGTGTTCCCCGCCACCGCGCTGGGGCCCAGTGCCAAGCCAAACAAATTGGTCATGAATAGCTGTAGTGCTGATACCTGTGCGCGCATTTGGTTTGGCGTTATCAGCTGCACCGCGGCGATGCACACGGCGAAATAGCTGTTCAGGAAGAAGACTATGGGTACCGCCGTCGACAGGGGTCGCGTGGCAGTTGGTACCAGTGGTCCCAACGTTGATTATTCCAGTCTTTGCTCCAGCGATCGCTCTAAAGCTGCTCCAGGATAGCCGGGATATGTTTCTCCCCACCCAGTGCCATAAGGTGTATTCCCTGGCACATCGGGCT
>JABJED010000438.1 GCA_018665025.1 Gammaproteobacteria bacterium | reverse complement strand
GGCGTGTCTTAGTCAGGACACAACGTTGCCTTTGATAAGTCTTGGAGCCTCGCAGGTTGTACAGGTGAGAGACAGAGATACCAGAAAGCCGTTGATACTTATCCTGGCCAAAGCATTGATACGCCCGCTCACAGAGCTTTTTAAGTACCGCGCCGCTGGGCTGACCATGTCGTTCATCCATACTCGCCAACAGGCGTATATCGACCTCGGTGTAAGCGCGCTTGAAGCCATTACGGCGGGCCGGCTTCACTGAGATTGTGCCTGTTTTGACGTATTGGCGTATCAGGCGCTTGGTCTGGGCCAGGGAGTAGCCTGTCACCTTCATCAGATACCGCGTAACGATTCCTCTGTCTACCTTGCCGAGTAACAGGTACCGGTGCTTTACCAGGGTCTTTTGTACCCATCGGTAGCGTTCTCGCTTATCGGTGGCCACATTGAAGGCAACGGACTGTGTGCCTTCGAGGAATTGATTGATGGCTTCCAGGGTGGTCAGTTGTTCCAAGCTCATGATCGTTTTCATCCGTTGATCATGAACGACAGCAAGGATTATTTCAGGCTCATTTCATGTTGGAATCAACTTCCACCACATTCCCGGATTTCAGGCTCATTTCATATTGGAAAAGACAAGGTGTTGAAAGTAAAGGGAAGCTAATTTAGGCTAATTAAACTGCTGTGACTAAAGAAAGGAAATATCAGTGAATTTACGACCAGTACAGGCAACGATTGCGATCGCTATTATGCTCTGTGGCCCATTACTGCATGCCGGAGATGCCAATACCAAGAAGGAAGTTTTCTTCGGTACCACGCATGCTCATTCCAGCTGGTCTATCGATGCCTTCGGTTTGGGCAATCAGAAATCAGGGCCGGAAGACGGTTATCGCTTTGCCCGTGGTGAAGTGGTCACTCACATGGGTGGCGAGAAGGTCCAACTCAAGCACCCGCTCGATTTTTTCATGATGACGGACCACTCTGAGATGATGGGTACAGCACCGCTGATGCTTGAGAAAGGCAGTGTCCTCTACTCAGGAACGCGCCTGGACGTCCCCGATCTGGTACGAGACTGAGCCCATGGCTAAAAAATAAATAAAAGAGTGATGGGCATTCTTGGGAAAATCATCAGGGAGCCGCTGCTGCATTTTCTGGCGGTTGGTATCTGTGTGTTTCTGCTGTTCAATCTCATGAACAATTCAGCGACGGAAAAACCGAACCGAATCGTTATCTCCTCTGGGCAGGTAGCGTTATTGGCGGCTAACTTTTCCCGCGCACGCCAGCGTCCACCCAGTGAGAAAGAAATGCAACGGCTCATCGATGCCTATCTGCATGATGAAGTCTATTACCGCGAGGCACTAGCCCTCGGTCTTGACCGGGATGACAGCGTCATTCGTCGGCGGATGCGCCAAAAACTGAGTTTTATTCTAGAGGATACTGCAGCCCTGCTTGACCCTGATGATGAGGAGCTAACCATCTATATGGGTGCTCATGCAGAACAGTTTCGCATCCAGTCAGCGGTTTCTTTTCGTCAGGTTTATCTCAGTACGGATACACGCAGTGATGTCAATGCTGATGCCAAGCAGATTCTGTCGCGCTTACGAGCCGGTGAAAACCCCCTGTCACTGGGTGACCGGATTATGCTTAAAGACACGTATATTTTGGCCTCACGCGATGACATCAAACGGCGCTTTGGTGAGGGTTTCGCCCAACAGCTGTTAACGCTAGCTCCCGGAGACTGGATCGGGCCACTGAAGTCGGGTTTTGGTGGCCATCTAGTGTTGATCACCGAGATCAGGCCGGGTCGTATGCCTCCCTTGAGCGAGGTGAAAGAAAAGGTGAAAAGCGAGTGGTTGCATTCGCGCACAGCGGAGTTGAAGCAGGATACCTTCCGCAAGCTGTTAGAAAACTACGAAGTGGTGATACAGGAATCCAAGGAGTTTTCGGACGCGGCCTCATCCAATTTAGTGCCGATCAGCTATGCGAACGCTGATGTGCCGCCTGAAAAAGAGCCTCGCTGATGCAGCCTTATCTTCGGCTGCTGGCGGCTTTGGCATTGGTCATTGTGAGCATGTATGGCAATGAGGCGTTCGCTGATGATTCGGAACCCGCTTATCTAGAGCTAAGAGAAACCACCGCCAATCGCTACAACCTATCGTGGCGCGTACCCCTCATTTCCGGCAGGCGGGCACAGCTGGAATTACAGTTCGGTGAGCACGTGCGCAATCTCACTGAGCCGGTGCTGCAACAACTTCCAGGCTCAGTAGTCGAACGCCGATTAATCGAAACGGGGGTAAATGGCCTGGTCGGCGAGCGTATCGAAATACTCGGCTTGCAGGTGACTAACATCGATGTGATTGTTCGGGTCGAATTTGCGAATGGCGTAAGCTCAACTGAGTTGCTCAAACCCGCGCAGCGCTGGCTAATTGTTGAGGGTCCGCGCTCTAGCGAGCAGGTCGCCTGGGATTACACAGTGCTCGGTGTCGAACACATATTAGCTGGTTTCGACCATTTACTTTTTGTATTGGCGCTTGTGCTGATTGTCAGCAGCGCACGTCGTCTGCTGATAACAATTACTGCGTTCACGATTGCGCACAGTATTACCCTGGCAGCTGCCACACTGGGCCTGGTGGCGGCGCCTCGTCCGCCGGTCGAGGCAGTTATTGCGCTCTCTATTATGTTCCTGGCCAACGAGTTGGTAAAAATTACGCGTGGCTTGCCCAGTCTTACCGCACGCCATCCATGGGTGGTGGCGTTTGGCTTTGGCCTGTTACATGGAATGGGCTTCGCCGGCGCCCTGTCAGAGATCGGCTTACCGCAACACGAAATCCCATTAGCCTTGTTGATGTTCAATGTTGGCGTTGAGGCTGGACAGGTCACATTTGTAGCGGGGATTCTCCTGCTTATCTATGCTCTGAAAAGGTTGCGCAAGGACTGGCCTGCATGGAGCACGTATCTGCCCACCTATGGTATAGGGAGCATGGCAGCATTCTGGTTTGTTGAACGGCTCACCGGGTTCTAATAGGCAGGATTATCCCGGACCTTTTAAGCCAGAGGACTTCCTGGACCAATCTGACTCGATGTCACGGGGTCTAGCGACCCTTCCAAATAGGATCGCGTTTTTCCGCGAATGCACGGGGGCCCTCGAGTGTGTCTTCGCTCTTCTGGCGAACTTGTTCTGATTCGTAAGGCGTGTAGTAGGCCGTTGACAGTGAATAATCCAGCCCGCGCATTGTTGCTTCCTTGGTGGCCCTGACAGAGAGTGGCGCGCAGCTGAGGATATCCCTGACATAGCCTTCCGTGGTCTGCAGCAACTGGCTTGCGGGGACTACTTCATTCACAAGTCCCAGTTGGAAAGCTCGTTCGGCGCTCATATGTCGACCTGTCAGCATATAACCCATCGCGGGTTTAAGGCCTATCTGTCTGGGTAGTCTGTGGACACCAGCGGAACCCGCGATTAATCCTCTTCTTGGTTCCGGAAGCCCGAACTCCGAATGATCGGCAGCGATAATAATGTCACATGCCATGGCGACTTCCAGCCCACCACCCAAAGCAAACCCATTGACCATGGCAATGATCGGTTTTGGGTGATACCAGCGCTCGATGATGTGCCGAGTCTCTGACTGGAGTCTCCGCCATTCGTTTTGCTGCTCGGGGCTGGCGTCCTGTTCACGGGCGCGTTGTTTTAAGTCCGCACCGGCGCAGAATGCCCGCTCTCCGGCGCCCGTAATGACGGTTAGCCAGATATCTTCATCAGCTTCGACCTGGTCAAGGTGTTGGGATAGTTGCCAGCGCAGTTCGGGGTTCAGTGAATTCAGCGCCTCAGGTCGGTTGAGGGTAATCCACGCACATCGGTCACGCACTTCGAATAGCGTGGTATCTGTTTCAATCATTTAAAGGTCCAGGGTACAAGCGAAACCGGATTGTCGCAGATTTTGCGATGGCTGGGCCAGTGGTCCGGTGAATGCGCAGGGCGCGGGTATCGTGTCTGCTGGCCGATGCTAATAGTGCGGTCCCGCTGGTGGCTGCATGTGGGCCCTGATTGGCGGGTAAAAGCCTTGTGGAAAACCGCCCGGGGTCCGGTTTGATAATAAATATCCATCAAAGTTAATGATCAGGGGCTCTTTGAAGGTAAATTCAGATTTATTTGTGGCTCGGTTTGGTGAAAACTAGATTTCTTTTATAGGAGATTCAAATGAAGGATGTCGCAGGGAAAGTAGCATTTATCACCGGTGGGGCATCAGGGCTAGGCCTGGCGATGGCTCACTCATTTACCGGTGCCGGAATGAAAGTTGCCATCGCGGATGTTGAGGATTCGGCGCTTGATGCTGCTAAACAAGCATTTGCGGACACCAATTCGGAAGTGATTACGATGAAGGTGGATGTCACTGATCGTGACGCGATGGCAGACGCTCGAAAACAAACCCTGGATACTTTCGGCAAAGTACACGTCCTCTGCAACAATGCCGGTGTTGCCCTGAACGGCAATATCGGGGAGATGAGTTACAAGGACTGGGACTGGGTGATGAAGGTCAACCTGGATGGCGTCATTAATGGC
>JABJED010000437.1 GCA_018665025.1 Gammaproteobacteria bacterium | reverse complement strand
CTGGACCCGCTCACAGAAGGGGGCGAGAAATGTTTCTGCACACTTGACGATTTTCTGGTTCATCACCATGTCCCTGGCTTTCGCCGAGCGTGCAACAAGAGCGCCGGTTCGGGTTGTCTTGTTACCTGAAAACCCATCGCGACCAACCTCAGTTGCCTGCATGTAGGGGTCAAGTTCAGCGCGGAACTGTTCAATGTCGGCGAGTTTGAGTACATCACTTAGGATCACCGCACCATCCCGGGAAAGAACCCCCAGAATCACATCGGTACTGGCCGTAGCAGGAATCGTTTGAAGCTGTGACATATTCTTTCCTCATAGGTTCAGTAGAGCCACTACGACTCTATTTGTGTTACTTATCCTGTGTCAACAGATTTCTACCTTCCCGGGCTCACCGCGCCATCATCGATTGTGTAGTAGTATTATTGGTCACGCAATCACACATACAACACTCGGCATCCAAATGTCCTACGAATGCTTCAATGTCTCCATCGAAAATAACATCGCCCATGTCGTATTGAATCGCCCAGACAAAAGAAACAGCATGAACGCTGATTTCTGGCGTGAGCTGCCTGAAATCATCAAGGACATCGACCGTGGCGCAAAGGCTCGAGTGATTGTTTTATCATCGACAGGGCCGCACTTCTCTGCCGGGCTGGACCTGACGTCCTTCAGTGATGTTGGACAACCGCCTGAAGGTGACGAGACGAAGCGAAAACTGCAAGCCGCCGCAGCGTTCTATGACAATGTTCTACATATGCAGGGTTCGTTCAACTGTATCGAAGAAGCTCGAGTCCCGGTCCTTGCTTGCATCCAGGGCGGTGCTATAGGCGGCGGCGTGGACCTCATTACCGCCTGTGACATTAGGTACGCAACCGAAGACGCGTTCGTGACCATTCAAGAAACCAACATCGGTATGACCGCAGATGTCGGTACTTTCCCAAGACTGGTTAAATTAATACCTGAAGGCTATGTCCGCGAGATGGCCTATACCGGCAGACGTGTGAGCGCAAGCGAAGCTAAATCCATGGGGCTAGTTAATTGTGTTTATCCCGACCAGGAAACCATGCTCCAGGAGGTCATGAAAATTGCGGAAGATATCGCCAGCAAAGCTCCATTGGCAGTCTACGGTTGTAAGCGGATGATCAATTATGCCCGCGACCACACTACGGCTGACGGTCTGGATTACATCGGGATATGGAACGCGAGTATGTTGAAGCTGGAAGAGATCCAGGAAGCATTGACCGCCAATGCAGAGAACAGGCCCGGTGATTTCGCGCCATTGCCGAAGAGTAAACGTGCTGACTAGGCGGCGGGTTCCCGGTTGAGTCGTTCGGTGCCAACATATAAGACGGCGCCGACGCTCACAATTACCAGGCCTGCGATCCCTTCTTCCGGCCGGTTGATCAGAATATAGATGAGCGTCCAGGCCATCAGGCCAAGAAAAATGAGTGGCGTTACCGGGTATCCCCAGGTCCTGTAGCCATCTGCACCCTGATTTCTGAACCGCAACACGAAGACACCTGCTACCGCGAAGAAAGTATTCAGCCCCATCACAAAGCCTGAAAATACCAATACCGATTCAAAGGTCGAACTCAGGATGAACAAAAGCGTTACCACTGACTGAATAACGATTGCCACCATCGGAATATCGTTACGATTCTTTTTGGACAGGAACCTAAACAAACGAAAGTCTTCGCCAATGACCTGTAGCACCCGAGGTCCGGCGATAATCATCGCGCTGACCGTCGATATGAGTAACGTTGCCAGCACCACCCCCATGATCACGCCGCCTGTTTCCCCAAAAGCAGAGCGCGCGACGATGACACCTATCTCCAGTTTTCCTTCCATCGCCTGCATGGGTGCAGCATAGAGAAAAGTGTAATTAAGCATCAGGTAAAGTAATAGCACGGTAACCGTTCCAACGAAAAGAATAAGGGGTATATTCTTCTGCGAGTCCTCAACCTCACTGATGATGTAAGTTGCAGCATTCCATCCCGTAAAGGCGTAGTTAACGTAAATCAGTGACACCGCGAAAGCACTGCTCAGCATCAGGGTTCCGTCACCCTCAGCGGGTAACAGGCGCACTGCCTGGGGCGATTCCACCGCCATGGCAACCATGGCAACGAAGACCAGCACGAGTATCACCTTGATGATAGTGAACACCGTCTGGATACCACCGCTTGCCACCCGCGAATAGGCATGAACCGTTGTCAGCGCTATAACAAGAATCGACGCCATAACGGTACTGGATAATCCCGGAAGACTCGCCTCAAGGTAGGCTCCAAAGGTCATGGCAGCCAGCGCTGTAGGCGCCGCAAAGCCGACCGTGGCAGATATCCATCCGGAGACAAAGCCGGCCCCGGGGTGATAAATCTCGGTAAGAAAGTTGTACTCCCCGCCAGATCGGGGTAACCGCGTACCCAGTTCCGCATAGGTCAGGGCGCCACAGAGCGCAGTCACACCACCAATCAGCCACAGCATCATCAGGACAAAGGTTGACTGTATGCCCAGCAGCTGGAATCCCAGACTGGTGAACACACCGGTGCCGATCATATTGGCAATAACGATGGCAATCGCAGTGGTAAAGGAGAATTTTTGAATAGACATAGACTGTAGACTACAGAACAACCGATGACTCTGACTCTACACGACTTGCAGGACCGGTCAACGATTCCTATAGTGAAGCACCCTTCCCCTCCGGAAAAACGATGCCTACACCGCGCCTTATTAGTCAGCCTGATGACATTACTGCCGAATGGCTTTCAGATATTTTTCAACAAGCAGGCCTTAACGGCACAGTTTCCGGCTTCACCGCTAAATCAATCGGCACGGGACAGGTCGGCGAGAATGTTCGATTTGAGTTAACCGGATCCGGAGATATACCAATGACAGTTGTCGGCAAGTTCCCGTCAACTGACCCAGTAAGTCGCCAAACTGGTATCGACACGTCCAATTACATCAGGGAGGTTCACTTTTACGAACACCTGCAGTCAAGGGTTTCAATCCAGACTCCTGTTGTGTTCTTTACGGGCGCCAATAATGACACCCACGACTTTGTCATCATGATGGAAGATCTTGCCCCCGGGGAACAGGGTGACCAGCTTGGTGGTTGCGGGTATCAGCAAGCCCATCTCGCCATGACACAACTGGCCCACCTGCATGGGCCACTGTGGGGTGACAGCTCTATCGTTGATGAACTGTTGATCAGTAACAGGAGAAACAGCGCTGATTCGATTAGGGAGTTATACACCATGGTAAGCCCTGGCTTCCTGGCGAGATACGGGCAACGCCTAACCAATGACGAAAAAGAAATGGTTCAGCTCGTTGGTGACAACCTTGAGGCTTACATCTCCAGTTACCCTGGAGAACAAACGCTGATACACATCGATTACCGGCTGGACAACATGATGTTTGGGGGACCCTACCCACTTGCGGTCGTCGATTGGCAATCCCCCGCATTTGATTGCGCGCTCGGGGATGTCAGCTATTTTATGGGAACTTCTATCATCGAAGACGAACGTGGAAAACTCGAAGAAGAACTGGTCAGGCAGTACTTCAACACTTTATCAGCCTATAACGTATCCATGAACTGGGATGAATGCTGGCATTACTACCGACACTACGCTCCTGCGGGGATGATCATGGCGGTGATCGCCTCGATGATCGTGGGCGAAACCGAACGCGGCAACGATATGTTTATGGTCATGGCGAAACGCAGCGCTCATATGTCTCGCGAGCTTGATGCTATTGGCGCAATCCGGATCTAGTCGACGAACCTAGTAGATCATCGCGAGATAAGAAAAGTATCCCGCAAGGAAAATACCACCTGTTAGACGGCCAATAGTTCCCTTGGTTAGAACGAATATCCAAAGCAGGATCGCGCAGGAGAACATTACCCAAACATCAAATCGCAGGAACGATGGGTCAACGGGAATATCCGTCAGTAGCGAAGTGATACCTAGAATCGCGAGGATATTAAAAACGTTACTCCCAACCACATTGCCAATCGCCACATCTGAACTCTTGTGAAGTGCCGCAATAACCGTTGTGCTGAGCTCTGGCAGAGACGTACCAAGCGCGACCAGGCTAAGGCCAATGACCGCCTCTGATACTCCCCAGGAGGAAGCAAGACCAACGCCACCTTCGACCACCAGGTCAGCCCCCAGCGGAAGAGCGATAACACCCAGCACAATAAACAGCGTGATGGTGCTCGGATAGGTGGGCAGGCCGAGTCCCCTGTCCATTTCTTCCTCAGGATCATCCAACGGAATAAGTTCTGCCCCTCTTGTCGCGGCGACCAGGAAGATCACCAGAAGGGTGACCAGTAAAATCCCCTCCAGGAACGTAATCGGCTCGAACACACACATAACAATAAACATCAGAGATACTGCAACCATCAGGCTTGTTTGTCGGGACAGCCCTTCCTGCGCGCAGGAAATTGGGTAAATCATCACCGGAACGCCAATGACCAGGAGCACATTGGCGATGTTGGACCCTATGACATTGCCAATCGCAATACCCGGATAGCCAGACAAGGCAGAGAAAGTAGATACCATCAGTTCGGGTGCTGAAGTACCCATGGCAACTACTGTCATACCAACAACGACAGGCGGGATACTACTTTCTTTGGATAAACCCAGAGCGCCCCGAACCAATAACTCACCACCCATCAGCAGATAGACAAAGCCCCCAAACAGCTTCAGGAAGTCTATGAACTCAGGCATTTTTGTCCCGCTGCTCCTGTTCCAAATGGTCCAGGAACTCATTCAAGGATTCGGCCAGGTAAGCTATCTCGTCATCACCTTTGACCTCGGCTCGCAAACCGCTTTCACCGTGACGCATGCGTTCAACCACTACTGCCAACTCCTGGATGGGCCTGGCGAGATAGAACCCCAGCAACGCACCGCCAATGATCGCAAAAGCAGATAAGGCAACGGCAATATCAAACAAGGATTCTCTTAGCACAAGTGCTCGTTTTCCCTCTTCACTCACATCAACTTTAACCACCAGGCCCCAATCCATTTCTTCCAGATATCGCGTTGCGAGCCACACCCACTTCCCTCGGTAATCTTTCTGTGCTTCCGTCGGGACTTCTTCAACCTGGGTAAACACAGTTTTAAAATCACCAGACGCAGATTCTTGTATTTGCTCTCCCATAAATCCGTCAACTTCGTGGCGAAGTGGATTTAAAACGACCAATTTTTCACCGATATCGATGACCACGAAAGCTTCGCCTGATTCGCCAAGTCCTGTGTAATCACCGGTGACATCAAAAACGTCACTGGCATCCATGATGAGTTCGATACCACCAATATGCGCGCCATCAAGATGCACGCCGGTATTCATCACCACGCGTGGGCCGTCTTCTGAAAGAAACGTCCCTACGTACGTTACGTCGTCGCCTATCGGCACCTTTGAATGGTTTACTTTTGAACGACCAAACGAGGTAATTTCTTCACCATTGGTATCAAAAATAATGAGCTTGTCGATTTCTTTTACCGCAACGGTGATGCCCTGGATCGTATTCTGAATAGTACGAAGGCCCTGCGGATCGTCGTTTTCTACATAATCCCGGATAGCATAGCGAAGCTGTTTTATCTCACGGACCAGACGTAAATTATCTTCCCAGCCGTCATAGACTTTGTTGAGGTCGCGTCGTTTGCTCTCGGCCAGAGCATCCAGTTGCCTAAGTGATATTTCCTGGAGCAGATTCGAGGAAGTGTAATAAGCAAATGTGCCAAGGAGCATCATGGAAAGCAGAGACACAAAAACGAGTGCCAGAGAAAGGCGTATACGGATATCCACTAATGCTACCTATTAAGAGTCGTGCCAATCATTACACGATGCGAGTGGGGATTGAAGCCTGCATATCAACTCACCTGTACGACGTCAATCAAGCTAGTATTGATTGACTTTCGGCCAATAATCCGCAGTAACCTAACCGCGACGACAGATACAACTGCGCTGCCGCTCAACCAGATCAGCGAAGATACAGGATGCTCGGCTATTGTACCTAGTTGGTAAAGGCAACTCGAGGTCACGTAGGCCAGCCCGGTAGTCCACCCAAAAGTCAGTAACATCCACCTTACACCTGACTCTTTGGCAATCGCGCCCAACACAGCCACACAGGGCGCGTACAACAAAACAAACACCAGATAGCAGAAAGCGGCGAATTGAGTGCCAAACTGAGCCGCCATATTGGTCAGGGTAGTACTGGCAACACCTTGCGCGTCTGCCGCAGAATCCAGCGAATTCTCGCTTTCGATGCCGATTCCCAGTGGATCTCCAAGATTTGACAGCAAATCAGCGCCATTGATCTTGATCGTAAGCAGCGCTTCTTTACCTGCATCCAACAGGTCCGGTCTCGCGCCCCCATTCTCATTCGACGAGCTGTCGTCGCTATAGAGCGCATCCAGTGTGCCAACGACAGCTTCTTTCGCAAACAGTCCGGTAAACAACCCTACGGTCGCAGGCCAATTATCTTCCTTAAGCCCGATGGGTTTAAACAACGGTGTCATGCCCTTACCTAACGTTGCCAGCATTGACTGCTCGCTATCTTCATTCCCAAAAGAGCCATCGCTACCCACTGAATTCAGAAAGCTAAGACCGATGACGACAAGGACGATAGTCCGGCCGGCCCTGAACACGAAGCCCTTCAATCGAAACCAAGACGTTAACAGGATGTTACGGAGCACAGGCACATGATAGGTCGGCATTTCCTGAAAGGAAGGCGTCATCTCTTCATCAAAAATCTGTTTACGGAACAGCCAGCCGGTCAGTACTGCCATGGCGATACCCAGCAGGTATAAACCGAAGACAACATTCTGCCCATTAGTAGGAAATAGGGCTGCCGCGAACAGTGCATATACCGTCAGTCTTGCGCCGCAGGACATAAATGGCGCCATCGAAATCGTGAGCAGACGATCGCTCTCTCTGCCGAGCGACCGTGCTGCCATGATCGAAGGCACATTACAGCCAAACCCTACGATCAGGGGCACAAACGCGGTACCTGGCAGGCCAATTCTTGCCATAAGCCGATCAACAACAAAAGCAGCACGTGACATGTAGCCTGAAGACTCTAGCAATGATAGGCAGAGAAACAATGCACCGATTACCGGTATGAAAGTTGCCACCAATTGGATGCCCCCCCCCAGGCCATCGGCAAGCAACACAATTACCCAGGCCGGTGCGTTAACGGATGCCAGAAACCATCGCGGCGTATCGACCATCAGGGCGCCAAACAGCACATCGAAAGAATCAATAAATACCGCACCAACATTAACTGCCACGGTAAACATCAAGTACATCATCGCCAGGAAAATCGGTATACCCAGCCACCGGTTGAGTACCCACTTATCAAGCCTTTCGGTCATAGTGTGTTCAACGGGCACCATCTGCACGGCGCCGCTGACGATGGTTTCTGCCCGCTGATAACGCTTGATGATTTTGTCACCAACAAATTCGCCATTGGTGAGCACTTCGATTTCCCTGTCCGAAGCGTCGGCGGTAAACAATTGAACCACCAGATCATCGAGCCCTTGCTGCTTCGACGCGATGATTGGGGCAACAGGCGCGCCAAGATGATCAGCGAGCGACTCGGTATCAACGGTGATGCCTTCCCGTTCGGCAACATCAAGCATGTTAACCGCGACAACCACCGGAAGACCCAACTCAAGCAATTGCTGTGTCAGGATGAGGTTTCTCTGGAGGTTACCGGCGTCAATAATGTTCAGGATGACGTCAAAATCACCCGCCGTCAGATAGTCCCGAGCGATCTTTTCATCCAGCCCAAGGTAATCCTGTTCGAGTGAATAGATTCCTGGAAGGTCAACTATTACGCAGTCACGGTTCTCATTGGTAAAGGTGCCGATCTTCTTCTCAACCGTTACGCCGGGCCAATTACCGACTTTCTGGTGTGAACCGGTCAGCGCATTGAACAGCGTTGTCTTGCCGCAATTGGGATTCCCTATGAGTGCAATCCTGAAAGCGCTCACGAATCCAACTCAACCTTGACAAGGCTGGCTTCGCTTTTACGAATGCTCAGTAGTGTGTGACCAACCTTTACCTGCAGGGGGTCTCCGAAGGGGGCAATATGCAGCACATCAACCCATACACCAGGGTATAACCCGAGCGCATACAGGCGGCTCTGGAAATCACTGTGATCAATGGCAGCGCCGATAATTCGGCAGCGGCCCGTTGGCGCCACATCTGCAAGGGTCATAAGGAAGCCGAGCGAAATAAGGATGAGAATTATTATCATTTAGATGGGTAAAGTAAAGTAAAGCACTCGTTTATCTGTGCGATAAACAGGCAGCCGATAGATGCCGGTTCGAGTAAGCGGACAAATGCCGGTTAGCTTCCACCCTCAATCCTCAATCCTGGCTAAGTCTTTCAAGCGGCTGTGGTCAAAGTTCTGAAACGATATGACCACCGTCAACGACTACCGTTGATCCCGTCATATAGCGTGATCCATCTGACGCCAGCAGCAGCAAGGGACCGTCAAGATCTTCAAACTCTCCGTAGCGACGCATCGGGATGCCTTTTACAAAAGTATCGGATCTTTCGCTTTCAAGCAGTATCCGACTCACATCCGTGAGGATGTATCCCGGCGCGAGAGAGTTCACGCGAATACCATAGCGCGCACCCTCCAGAGCCATAATTTCAGTCGCTTTAACCAATGCCGCCTTCGATACCGCATAGGGAAACTGGCCTTTGATGGTTCTATAAGCCGTGATTGAGGAGACATTGATAATATTCCCCTCACTTTGTTTGTTTTTTACCACGGACTCTGTATACATCTTGGACAATCGCCAGACTGATTTCAGGTTGGTATCCAGCACGAAGTCCCAGTCATCCTCATCGATCATCGCATAGGTTTTCGCCCCGGCTTCAACACCTGCGTTATTGATCAGTACATCGACAGGCCCAAATGCTTCCTCCGCCTGGTGCAAAAAATCTGCACAGGAATCGGGAATCGTAACGTCAAGGGGAATACCCAGCGCCTGCCCACCGCTCTGGTTAATTTCCGAAACACGATCTGCTATTTTATCGGCGCGTCTCGCACCGAGAATCACATTGGCTCCCGCACCGGACAATACTCCGGCAAAGTGGTGTCCAAAGCCCGATGATGCGCCCGTTATTGCAATATTTTTACCTTTGAGTGAAAACAGATCCACAATAATCCCTTCTAGCAAGTTATCAGAAACCTATAGGAGCAAATGCCAATGTTGTTTTCAAGAAGCGAATGCCCGTTGAGCTAAAAAGTGGTCATTTCAATCGCGAATACAGACACATCCAGTCTTATCCCGTTGTTTTTTGTGCAGCTTGGCCTGTGGCATCTAATTTGCGATCCATATCAGGAATACGTCACCTTTTCCTCACCCTGCCAGGCTGGTCCGATATGAGCAGTACACACTTTATGGCTCAGGATCCGATCCGGATCCAGGAACTTACCCGTATGAAGCGCCTTGCCACCGGCTTGCTGATCCTTGTGGCAATCAGAGGCTACAGCAGTTGAAGTTATCTGCCGCTGATTGCCTCAGTTGTTAAAGCGTTCGATCAAACCAATTGGTCGTGGACCGCAGTAAGCGTTCGCTATAGCCAGGCTTACTGTCATCCAGCACATGGAAGATATGATCCGCGCCACCCATCAGGATGAATGCCTTGTCGTCAGTTGGCGCCAGTTTCAACCACTCGGCATCGCGCCCGGGCAAAAAGTCCTGGTCACCTCGAATCGTCAGTAATGCACCGGTGTATAGCGCCAGGTTAGTCTCGACGTTCACCCCTACAAACCCTGAGATGAATTCACGGGTTAAGGTGATATCAGTCCAGTCTTTGTATACTGCACTGCCTTCTTTCATCGCTTTTCGAACAGCAGCGTCATAAGCAGCATCTCCGTTAATGCGCATCTCGGCAGCGGCGGCCCAGAGCACCATAGTCTTAAATGTATCAGGATATCGACCAACCAAACCCATCGCCGTGAGACCACCCAGGGAGTATCCCTGGACGCCGAGTAAAGCCTTCGGGAACTTTTCCTGCATGAATTGCAGGGCGGCTTCTGCCTCGCCAACGCGGGAGTCAAAAGTGGAGCTCACCACATACCCTGTCCTGGTGCCTTCACCGCTGAAGCTAATTCGAAAACTCGCAATACCTCTTTCTGCAAGTCGCCCTGCCAGATCGGCGTAAAGGTTGCCCACTTCATTCATATCTGCATTCCAGCCATGCAGCAGCAGCACCGACCTTTTTATGGGTCCAGCGGGCGTATTAAGAATACCTTCCACGCCGATCTGTAGCTTAACTGGCGTCGCCTCAGCCAGCAGCGTATTGCTGAGACTCAACAAAAATGCCAACAGAAAAAATCTAGGCATTATCCAGCGCGTTCTTGAATCCAGAATACTTGGGTTGGTCTATCGCAACCTGGTTGACCACCGTCTGACGCAAGTGATTCTGCAGCACTTCGTTGTCCAACGAGATTTGCTTATCACGCAGTTCTGTCACCAGTCTCCTTTTAAGGACATCAAGGCCTTCGTCCGACTGGAACAACGCCTGAAGCCGGCCAAGCTCCAACGCCTGATGAATAGGACCTAAGGTCAATTCGCGCAGCACAATGTCCAGTGAATTGGCGGCCACCCGCGACAAAAAGTTTGCCCGGCCAGTCGTTTCATCCATCACGTCATTGCGAAGGAAATCCCTGACGCTGACAAGTAATTCGTCGGTACGCGGAATGTCCACACTCGAGAAACCTGATGATTCCTTAACTATCTCAACGGGACCTGGAATTAGCAGATTGACACAATCAACCTGGCATTCAGACGTACGCCGACCAATTGCCGGTCGTTCCACAGTTCTGTCCGGGCCACTTCGATAATGTTCCGCCATGCCAAGGCAGCCTACGGACCACCAGAATGACCCAAACACTTCCCAGAACTTCACATGCTCAGGATCGACGGTCTTACCGGACTCGTCTTCATATCCTTTGAACATGTCTTCGTATTGACCAAAACCACCAACCGGGTCACTGGCACCAAAGCGCCAGGAATTGGTGCACATCCAGCCAAGATCCCGCATCGGGTCACCGACATGGGCAACCTCCCAGTCAAGCACAGCAACAATACCGTCCGGGGACAACATGAAATTGCCGTTTCGGAAATCGTTGTGAACCAGTGCGGTCTCGTGCTGCTCCGGCAGGTTTTCCATTAACCAGCGAGCGACATAGTCAATCATAGGCTGGGGCGTATCCAGGAGTCGGTATCGCTCCCAGGTCTGTTCAACAAATTCCGCAGGGGGAATTTCCCAAAGCCGCGCCCTGAGACCCGTCGCATCAAGATCAATAGAATGGATCTTTGCCAGTACCTTGCCACATTCATAGGCAAGCTTCGGACGTATCGCTTCGAACTCGGGGGATCGAACAATCCTTGCCCCCAGCGCTTCACCATCCAACCATTCCATGAGGAAGCCATCGCCAAGTTCATCTTCACGTTGCAGAACGTAATAAACTTCTGGCTCTGGCACCCCAACCGCCAGGGCGCTTTGCATCAGCAATGCTTCCACATCAAGACCCGGGTGTTGCGGCGTTATTTCCGCGTACTCGCCGCCTGGCGTTCGCCTTAGGGCCAATCGCTTTTCCCCAACAGAGGTCTCAACAACCAGCCGATAGGTTTCCTGGCTTGCACCACCGGAAAGTCTGTCTACCGAGACCAGGCCTTTACAATCGGTGATATGCGCCAGCACGACGCCTGCGAGTTTTTCCTTAAAGCTATCGTCCGCTGACACTCTTCACACCTTTTGGAGCTTGCTGGCTCATAAAGCCAAACATGTAACCGGCGATACGACGCATTTGTATCTCTTCAGCACCTTCGGTAATTCGATAACGACGATGATGACGATAGATATGCTCGAAGGGTTTGTGCCGGGAATAACCCAGCCCCCCATGAACCTGCATCGCCCGGTCTGCCGCATCACAACACAGACGATTCGCCTGGTAATTGCACATGCTGACCTTGTCAGATACAGAGAAGGCACCATATTTATCCATAGCCCAGGCTGTCTTATGAATCAATGCGCGAAGCATCTCAATCTGGGACTGCAGTTCAACCAGCGGAAACTGAATCCCCTGGTTAACAGAAAGCGGTTTGCCGAACGGTTTTCTTTCCCCGGCATACTTCACCGACTCGGCGACGCAGTACTGGGCAGCGCCGAGACTTGAAGCCGCCTGCCTGATTCTGTTTTCATTGAAAAAGTGCTGCACGATCTGCAAGCCTGTTCCTTCCCCGCCGAAGATCGCGCCATCGTCTACATAGACATCCTTGAACGAAACCGTGCCATGGTCGGTCGGCATGTTGAAGGTCCAGAGGAATTCTTCGATTTTCAACCCATCCGAGTTCATCGGTGTCAGGAATGCCGTAATACCGTCACCGTCGCCGGCCTTGCCACTGGTTCGTGCCATCACCATATCGTACTGCGCTTTATGAATACCGGTATTCCAGGTCTTTGCACCATTGATACGCCAGCCATCGCCATCGCGAACTGCAGTTGTTTCCATGTGGGTCGCGTCAGATCCGTGATCCGGCTCTGTAATACCAAAAGCAAACCCGCGCTTGCCTTCCAGCATGAGCGGCATCCACTCTTCCTTCTGTTCTTCAGTGCCGTATTCAGACATCAGTAGAACACCCACATTGTTTCCAACGATGGAGTGCTCGTTCTGCAGGTCGTTGTGCAAGCCAAGGCCCTGGGATGCAAAGTGTTCACGGATAATGGCCATACCCAGGTTGGAACCATTCTGGCCACCAAATTCCTCTGGCATTGCATATCGGTAATGACCTGCCCGGTCTGCCCTCATGCGCGCCTCGAACAACAAAGCTTCCCATTCCCCATTCGGCAAACCGCCGCGGTCCCAGTCGGTTCTGGCATCTTCACGTCGATGGTCAAAAAAACGGATGTTATCGTTTTCATTCTGCAGCGGTTTAATCTCTTTCTCGATAAAGTCGTCCAGCACGACAAGGTAGTCGGCTATCTCTTTGGGGATATCAAAATCCATGGTTTACCTCTTAATTAGATTTGTCGGTTTTTAATTATTTTTAATTATTTTTAATAGTTTAGATACTGCCTTCATTTAGGTTCTGTACGAAAGGATCAACATCGGCTTCCCGGTGCCATGTGTATTCAGCCCCTATCGCAATTGCCTCTGCCGTTTCATTTCCAAATAATCTCGCAATAATGGCCAGCGCCATATCGATGCCTGCTGAGACGCCGCTGGAAGTCACGAATTTCCCGTCGTCTACCCAGCGAGCAGTTTCAACCCAATCAACTCTATCGGATTGCATGACCGCCAGGTTGAAGAACATTTTGTTTGATGTCGCCCTATGACCGTCAAGAAGACCAGCTTTTGCGAGCAACGCCGAGCCGGAGCATACCGACGATGTAATCTGGGCTTTTCCTGCGCGGTCCCGCAGAAAACTCAAGGTTTTTTCGTTTTCGAGCTCTGCAATGGTACCAACACCACCCGGCACAAGAATCAGGTCGAGTTCCGGCGCATCGTCGAACCCATAGTCTGCCATGCACGTCGGCATTGGGCTGTTTGCCATCGAGCCCGCTATCACTGGTCCTTTGCTTTCAGCGACCATGACGACCTGCAATATTTCCGGTGGCAGGGCGGTAAACATCTCAAGTGGCCCGAACATATCCAACAACTCGAATCCTTCGTACAGCACAGCGCCTAACGTGAGTGGCCGATCAGTCATGTTTTTGTTCCTTAAGATAAATTCCAGGAATCAAAATAACATCAATTCCCGAAGAACTCAGTTAGCACTTTAAACCGGTGGTAGACCCTGCTTTCCTGCCAGCATCCATTGGATCAATGGGAGATGTTCACGACCATGGAAAATCTCGCCGTCGACCACGAATGCAGGCGCATTAAACACACCACTGTCCATGATTTCTTCCCCGGCTGCCTCAAGGTCGGGGGCTTCGTTTTCTACAAAATAATCCAGACCTGCGGTCCGAAACCCGGACTCCTCCAAAACGACTTTAAGGCTGGAAAGTGACTCAACGTCAGCGCCATCACGAAAGGTTTTTAAAAAGGCAGTCTCGACATAGCTGAGATACTGCCGCAACTCGGCTCCCTGATTCGTTAACCAGGCCATCCCCAACGATAAATACAAGGGGTTTACCTTCCTCTCTCCCTGCCCCGGTTTGATTCCAAGCATTCCACACATCCGTTCGTTTTCACGCTTAGATGCCTTATGACGAGCATCGGCTCGCCGTGCTTTGTAAATTGCCAATGGATCGTCCGCACCCGGCTTGAGGTTTGACCCGGCAACGTTGCCCAGAGAGCTGAGCATCGGTTTCCAGGCCAAATCAACCTGAACCTCAGCACACAGGTTTTTTAGCGGCGCAAGCATTAGCCACGAAGGTAATTCAGCAAAATTAATATAAATGGTCATCACGATGCGGGCACACTTTCACGAAGAATGACGTCATAGGCTATATCCGGCAGGGCACCAGCTTTACCTTGCAGATGCCAACGAACCCTGGGCAAGTGTTGCCGACCAAAATATGCTTCGCCGTCGATGACATAGGTTGGGACCCCATAATATCCCCGATCAAGAATTTCATCCTGAAGGCGATCATGATACTCACGACCTTCACCCGCGAGATAGCCCTCAAAACCCTGCACATCACACCCTGATGCCCGCAACTGGGCAACAATCACGTTTGGGTCTTCTATATCGAGCTCCCGCTTCCAGAACCGGTCATAAGAATCATCAATATATGCTTTCAGACAATCTCGTCCGTGACGTTTTGCCCAGAGCAAACCAATAGCAGAAAGCGAACTATCCCAAACTTTTTGAGTACCCTTAAGGGTCAGCCCACGAAGTTCAGCGTACCGCCGGGCATCCTTGTAGGCGTACTTTACCGCAAGCCATTGTCTGGGTGAGCGACTACTCTCGGTCACCTTGCCACTATCATCTTTCTTCGCAGTCCCAAGGAAGCTGCCGATGTTGAGCGTCAGAGGATACCAGTCTATCTCCAGCCCGAAATCCTGCTCAAGCTGGTAGGTCGCATCTTTAGCTATAAAGGCGTACGGGCTTTTAAAGTCGATATAAACTTCGAGCCTTAAGGTCATATCTGGGAATACCCCGAACCCGTTCGACCGAAGCCAATCCCCATACCCTCGTCAATCCAGCCAAACTCTTCCAGGATCTGCTGGCTGTAGGTCACTCGGCCATTAACCTTTTCGGCAGGCTCGGAAGCTAGCAACAATGCCGTTTTTGCCATAATTTCCACCGGCTCTCCTTTCGGATCATCCATTCCTTCTACCAGTTTGTGATAAACCGTGCCGGGTGTCGGTACAACCTGGGAGGGTGAGTAACAGGTAACCGCAATATTGTGATGCTGGACTTCCTGCGCAAGGCCCTGAGTCATCCTTTCAAGCGCCGCCTTACTCGCCCCATACATAGTGCCTCCATGACCATCTACTTCATAAGGTCCACGACCCGGACCTATCGCAGAGCCGGATGAAATATTGATGATCGCACCGCTGTGGCGCTCCATCATGCCCGGCAAAACGGATCTGGATAACATAAAGGGGCCGTGAACATTCACGGCAAACGCCCGCATCCATTTGCTGACATCATAGTTGACGATGGGCACGTAATAATTAAGCGCTGCATTGTTAACCAGGATGTCAACTTTCCCATAGATGTCGACAGCAGCATCAAAGAGCGCTCGGCAGTCTTCCTCTTCTGAAATATTTGCAGCTACCGCAGTGGCGATTCCCCCGGCCTCGATAATTCGTCCAACCGTATTACTGAGCGAGCCTTCCAGCACATGGTCGCCTTCATTGATTGTCCTGGCCGCACAGACAACCTTTGCGCCTTCGGCCGCAAATAGCTCTGCAATCGCTTGACCAATCCCTCGACTTGCACCGGTGACCAACGCCACCTTGTTGTCCAGTTTTCCCATGAGCGAGTCCAGAAAAGAATACCGAGCTACGCTAGTCCTTCACAAGGTGCTCGTCAAATATGGACATCAGCCTAATTGGATGATGATGTTGCGGCCGCAGGGTGTTTCCTGCGCAGTGGTGAGGCAAGCATGATTACCGGTGTTGCCCTGGGTGTTGAGGACGGTCGTTGTATTTTAGTCTCCAGCACTTAAAATCCCACATTTAGGATTTAGCCAATGGACCCAATAAGTCAGGGATCGCTGGGCGCGGTACTCGCACAGAGCGGAAGTAACCCTGCGAAGATAAAAGCGGCTACCTTGCTCGGCTGTTTCGGCGGACTTGCGCCCGATCTGGATGTTTTTATCTTTTCACCGACAGACCCGTTGCTTTTCCTGGAATTTCACCGCCAATTTACTCACTCACTGGTTTTTATCCCTATTGGCGCCCTTTTGGTCGCAACAGTTCTTCACCGGCTGCTTGGGAAGGGGCTTCGTTTTCGAGAAAGTTACCTATTTTGCCTGCTGGGTTACGCGACTCACGGCTTGCTCGATACGTGCACGACCTATGGCACTCAACTACTTTGGCCTTTCACTTCAGCGCGTTTCGCCTGGAACAATGTTTCTATTATTGATCCACTGTTTACCCTTCCAATCCTGGCGCTGGTCATTGTTGGTGTTTACCGAAAACAGCCCTGGTTCGGGCGCGCGGCTTTTTCATGGGCTGTTTGTTACCTGCTTATAGGCGTATTTCAGCGAGACAGGGCAATTGCCGCCGGCTACGAACTGGCCGCAGAAAGAGGGCACGATCCTATTCGACTGGAAGCCAAACCCGGATTTGCGAATCTCATTCTGTGGAAGGTGGTCTATGAAACACAAGACAGATTCTTTGTTGATGGTGTGCGTGTCGAATTAGAGAATAAGTTCTTTCCCGGCGATAGCGCTGAAAAACTTAACCTGGACAAGCATTTCACGTGGCTCGACCCGACCAGCCAGCAGGCCAGGGATGTGGAACGGTTCCGGTGGTTTTCGAACAGCTACCTGGCGATTGACCCGACAAAACCTGACCGGGTAATTGACGTTCGTTACTCGGTAGTCCCCAACGAAATTGACGCACTCTGGGCCATCGATCTGGACCGCAATAAGCCTGACGATGCGCATATTGACTGGATAGCGCTACGAAAGACAGACAGCGCGCAAACCCAAAGGTGGTGGCGTATGTTGACAGAGTAGTCAGCCGCTGGCAAAAGTGCCAAACCATCGACTGAGAGTCGCGTGGAACGGTCACCCCCCCCTCAAGTTGATGTACGAATCCCAGCAATACCGATTATGACGCCTACCACTGATACCCGCACAACATCACACGAAACGGGGCTTGAGAAACGGCGCTTGAGAAACAGGGCTTGAGCAATGAGGTTTGAACATGGTTGCGTCGAACCTGATCAATAGCGCCTGACCAGCTGATAGTCTCGATCCGGCCGATATTTATCCAGATGCTCAGATGTCACGCCACTGACGATCTCATGAGCCGCTAACTGGCCCACAATGGGCGCAAGCGAAACGCCACTGTGCATTACCGCAAGGTAGACGTCAGGACGAACCGGGGATACGCCCAGAACTGGATGGCCATCGAGCGGCAGCGGACGCCACCCTATGTAGACTTGCTTTACGTTTACCCCGGAAATAGCAGGTAGGAACTGGACAGCTATATCGATCATGCGCTTAGCATGTTGCAGGGCAAGCTCTTTACCCGGAAATCGATCGGGACGTCCTTCTAATCGCTTTGCATGTGCCTCATTCTGGGGGGCTCCTGCCTGCTCACCCAGCACTATTCGACCATCATCTCGTTGATGCAGATGGATACCTGGAGCAACCAAAACGCGATTCAAAACGGGTGACAGGGGTTCAGTAACAGCGATGACGCCTGGCGTCGAACGCTGGGGGATTTCAAAGCCAGCGATTCGCTGACCCACTCCCGGCGCCGCACCCGTTGCCAGAACGACTTTGTCAGTTTTAATTTCTCCGCCAGTAGTAGCAACCCCTATAACGCGACCGGACCTCAGTATGACGTCGTTTAGAGTACAAGGATATTTAATCGTCGCGCCATAACTGGATGCTGCCTGCAGCAATGCATTGGTCGCCACAACGGGATCCACAGCACCATCATTCTCCGAATACGCTACGTTCCGCGCACCCCTGAAATTCACCTGCGGCTCAAGTAACGCGAGTTCATGTGATGACACAAATCGGGCTCTCTCCCCCCACGCCACCTGTTCGCGTATCTGCTGTTTTAACTTTTCCTGGCGCTGTGCCTGCTCATACCATTCAAGGGAACCTTGCCAGCGTATCGGGATTTTCAATGCCTGCTGAAGATCCTTCCAGCCCGACAGCCCATCTTGATTGAAGGCATGGTAGTGACGGGGTTGTTTGGCCCATGTCGCGTTTATCCAGGCAAAGGTTCCTCGACTGGCATGCGTTGCCGGGCCTTCCTGATCAACCACGGTAACTGCGGCGCCAGCCTTTGCAAGATGGTAAGCGATTGATGCGCCTACTATCCCCGCGCCCGCAACGACGACACGCAAACCCTTCGCCGACACCTGATTGAACCCGATCCCTAAGGCTGCGCTCGCGACCGCAAGCTGCAATAGCGCCCTACGGTTAATTTTGCCTAATTCAAAATTGTTGGAATCTGATTTCATTAAACACTAGTCAGTTAGCTCAACTTAAGTACGTGCCTCGCATTACCACTCAGGAATTTTGGCCAAACGTCATCTTTAAGCGGTAAGTCCTGCATATCACTCATAATGCGATCCAGTGACAATCCCATGGGAAAATATCCACCATAAATAATCTTGTTGCTTCCCCTGGAGTTTGCATAATCAATGATGGACTTGGGATAAAACTTAGGCGCAAAAGCCGTTGTTGAGTAATAAAGGTTGGGCCATTTCAACATTAACTTGATCGCAAGGTCCTCCCAGGGTTCACACCCGTGTCGAGTGACAAATACCAATTCGGGAAAGTCGTACATAACCTGATCAATCAATTCAACATTTTGCGGCCACATCGGGAATCTTGGCCCGGGAACACCCGCACAGGAAAAAATAGGTAAATCCAGCTCAACACACTTGGCATAGATGGGGTACATCTTAGCGTCATTGATTCCGACCTGAGGATTGAAACCAGCGTTGAATGCACCAAACGAACGGACACCATACTCTTCAAACTGGCGCACCATATCGCGAACACCCTCCATACCTTTGTTGGGGTCAACACTACCCTGCCCAACAAACCTATCCGGGTGCTCCTTCAAAGCCTTCCGCGAAACTTCTCCGCCTACTCCGATGAGACCTATTTCAACGCCGTGCTTATCCATTTCATTAAGTGTAAGGGCGACCGGGTCCTCCGAACTGCCGTAAAGTTCCTTGGGCACCTGCTTGAACATATACTCCACCGGGAACTCGAATTTGGCAGAGGGGTCCTTCAACTGTTCGCGAATGAAGTCATACATCGCAAAATCTTCGGCCGGAAAGCCAATCATAGTATCGACGATACCGATACCTTCAGGTACAGGCATGGAGACCTCCTTTTAGGTTCAACTGGACAGCGCGTTTTGGAAGAGATAACACATGGAGTCTCGCGGTATCTCTTCCTTGGGCAGCGCTTTGTTCACTTGCTCGGGTGTGGGTCCAAATTGATTAGCCAGGGGCAATAGTTTATCCACATCAAAGTTGTAAACCTCAGCGGCGTTCAAACCCAGCAGTTTGCGGCGATATTCTTCCGGCACCTCATCGAATGTCAACCTCAGAGACTCAAGATTGTAGGGGAATGTCCCCTCGTAGTGAGGATAGTCGTTACCCCAAAGAACTTTCTCTACACCTATTAACTCAATGCCCGCAAGATCAGCCTTACTGGGGAAACTCGCGCCATACCAGACATTCTGTTTGGCGTAATGACTGGGCGGCTCTGAAAGCACCCATTTCTGATCGCCATAATTCAACTCCCCTATGGCGCCAGCACTCATCCCCATATGAATTCGATCCATCTGTGCTAATAACGGCGGTGCCCATGCACAGCCGGATTCAGTGAGGACATATTTCAACTTCGGGAACTTCTCGAACACACCACTCATAATCAAATGGCGGAATCCAGCCTGGCAATAGTAAGTGACTTCGGTGACCCACAGTGCTTGTCCCACCATGGAATCACCGTAATCCGGTGAACCCTGACCCGAATGCTGATTCATCACCAGATCGTGATCCTGGATAGCGGCGAACACCCGATCCCAGGCCGGGTCAAACAGCGGCTTAAGCCAGGTACAATCCGGCGGGATCAGCGGCAACATTACGCCACCGCGCAACCCTGCCTGTGCGATGAACTCAATATCTTTTATCGCCTCATCAAAGTCGTTAGGAAGAATCAAGCCGATTCCCGCTCGCCTATCCGGATCCTCTGCACAAAAATCTTTCAACCACCGGTTATGTGCCCTAATACCCGCCAGAGCCAATTCGTACTCCTCTGGTCTTGGTGGCGGTGCCGTAACGATGCTCTTATTAAAAAAAGGTGGCACGGTATTAGGAAATACAACCTCGCCAACAACCCCCTGACTGTTTTGGTCACTGGTACGAATATCGAGGTCCCAGTTACGCATCTTCTTATTGCCATAGTGCGCCTGGGATGGGTTTTTGTACCCACCTCGCCATGCGTCAAATTGCTCCCGATAACCGGGGTCAAGATACTCCCTATACTGTTCATGACTCCCACCGGCATGGGTGTCAGCTGTAATTAGAAGGTAAGGGTCATTGTTCAAAGTAAGTCGCCTTTCAGGTTAAGTCTGATTCACACTCTTCTACGAGGTACGATCGCATGAAACGAATATCGAAAACTTTCTCTTCGTCCTCTTGTATCTCTTTCACAACTTCCGGCGCACTGAGTGCCTTGCCGCAAGCTTCATAGGTCGCCTGGTCCGGGTACCAGATTTCAAGAAAGACATCGTATTCCGGATCCCGAAGCTGCCCATCACGATCCGTGTTTGGATTAGTAAATCGTCGCAGATAACGAGTCGCATAACCCTTCAGGTATTTTTCACCGATCAATCGATGTTTGGTTTCATAGTATTCCCTAAACTCGGGAACACTCATGCCAGGGCGTCTTTTCATTGGCATTACGAGTTTTATCATTTTTGTTCTCAGTCTTGTTATCTGCCAGAGACCAGAGAGTACCTGATATCAATTCACATGTGGAACTGGGTGATGTGACGCGGCTATACTGGCTGGACTTCTTTCATGACAACACAAGGAGAAATAATATGGCTCATACTGGCCAATGCCTCTGTGGCGAGATCACTTACGAATTCCCTAATGACCCGGCGATGTCCGGCGTCTGTCATTGCAAAAATTGCCAGCGCCAGGCTGGTTCTGCTTTTTCAACAATCGCCGGCGTTCCCAAGGCCGAGTTCGAGATGACCGGAGAACCGAAACTCTATCAGGACAGCGATACCGATAGCGGAAGTACTGTAGAACGTTTTTTTTGTGGTACTTGTGGCTCACCGATTTACTCGGCCATTCCAAGCCAACCCGACTTGCTGTTCCTTAAGACTGGCACACTTGACGATACTTCAGCGTTCACTCCAGGTTTTCATGTTTGGTGTAGCACCAAACAGAACTGGGTAACGCTTGATGAAAGCGTTCCACAGATGGAGAAGTAGCGCCCTTAGTAGAGCCAGGGTGGTGATGTACAATTGAAATTCTTCCTGGAGAGTAGCAATGACCGCGGACAAACTTTCAAATAACCAGCTTCGGACTATCCTCGAAGAGGCCTCTACAATCGCGATAGTCGGTCTATCCGGCAACTGGTTCAGGCCAAGTTACTTTGCTGCAAAGTATCTACTGGACCACGGTTACAAGGTTATTCCCGTTAACCCCAACTATGACGAAATACTGGGCCAGCCCTGCGTGCCTGATCTTGCGTCAATCGATGAGCCTGTGGATGTCGTTGATCTCTTTCAACGAGCAGAGCATATACCCGGCTTTATTGATGGCGCAGCGAAGCTGGACGCCAAGGTTTTCTGGATGCAACTTGGCATCGCTAACGAACAAGCCGCCACAGAGGCCAGAGATAAAGGGATGACGGTGGTAATGGACCGCTGCATGAAAATCGAATACGCCCGACTCTTCGGCGGCCTTAACTGGTCCGGCGTCAACACGGGAATCATCTCTAGTAAGCGCCCGCGGCGTGTTATATAGCGCCCGCAGCGTGTTATATAGCGCCCGCAGCGTGTCATATAGCGCCCGCAGCGTGTTATATAGCGCCCGCAGCGTGTCCTATAAACAGCCCGCAGCGTGTCATATAGCGCCCGCAG
>JABJED010000436.1 GCA_018665025.1 Gammaproteobacteria bacterium | reverse complement strand
GGTCCCGGGCGCCCTTGAGTTGACCGGCCAGGTGCATCTGCGGGCGACCACCTTCTTCCTGGAGTTCACCCACTTCGTCCTGCAAACCCTTTAGCCCCATCGCTTCCATGATTTTGCGTGTATACAGCCCCTTTTGAGTAAAGACGACAATCTGGTTAACTTCTACTTGCCGGCCGGCTTCAGCCATTTTAATCATGACTTCCATTCGGTCACCGGAAAGCAGGAGCTTGCCCAGTTCTGATTGAGCCTCGAGTTGTTCAAAGTCGAGCTCTCCAGAAGCTTCAGCGCCACCCCCACCCCCCTGGCCGCCACCTTGGCCACCCTGGCCGCTTTGTTGGTTTGGGGCGTCTGACTCGGGGTCAAACTCTCCATCATCCTGGTGGGTGTCTTCGTCTGGTTCCATTGCATTATTTTCGGAGGAGAACTTGTTGAAGGAAAAGAATCGATCGAAGCTGGTGTTGAAGGCTTCCTTTTCTTCAGGGTTCTTCGAAAGAACCATCGACAGCGAATTCTTGAGTAGCACTCGGTTTTCTATGCCAATAATGTCGAGCGTTTCCATGGCATCCAGGGTTTCTGCAGGCGACACTTTTACATCCGCAGTTCTAAGGACCTGGACAAACTCAACCAATGTGTCGTGCAGCTCTGTCATTTAGCTAGTTTCCGGCAAGAACAAGCTAAGTTGCCTTGATCGCCCTGTTGGTGACGCCTTGAAGTTCTGACTGGACGGTCTCTACGTCTTCCTGGAATTTCAGGATAACGTTAAGAGTCTGCCTGACAAGCTCCGGGTCAAGTGATTCCGAATGAAGCAGTATTAAGGTGCGGGCCCAGTCGATTGTTTCTGAGATAGCAGGGACCTTTTTGAGATCCATCTCCCTGAGTTCCTGGATAAACGCCACTAACTGTTGATTGAGCTTTGGCGGAATATCTGGAACGCGGGCTCTCACAATCTGGCGTTCAAGTTCAGCATTCGGGAAAGGAATATATAAGTGCAGACAGCGGCGTTTCAGCGCATCACTTATCTCACGCGTGTTGTTACTGGTCAGGAAGACAAGAGGTTTCTTGCCAGGAATGGCTTTTACTGTACCTATTTCGGGAATGGACAGTTGATAATCGGAGAGCATTTCGAGCAGAAGTGACTCGAACTCGTGATCAGATTTATCGACCTCATCAATCAGCAGTACGCAGCTTTCTTCTGCCTTTAGAGCCTTCAACAAGGGCCGTGGTTCAAGAAATTCCTCTGAGAAAAAGATATCGCCGAAGCTGTGAAGCTTGTCTACTGATTCAGCCAGGCCCGTTGCGCCATCGAGGATCTCGCCAAGGGTTTCTTTGAGGACCTGGGTATATAAGAGCTGCTTACCGTATTTCCATTCGTAGATTGCCTTGGACTCGTCGAGACCTTCATAGCATTGAAGCCTGATACAGGGGAGGTCCAGCATTTCGGCAGTGGTCTTAGCTAACTCTGTTTTACCGACTCCGGGTGGCCCCTCAATCAGCACAGGTTTCTCGAGATGGTAGGCAAGAAATACGGCAGTCGCTATTTCGACTGAACAAATATAGCCCAGGGACTCAAAATGGCCTCGTATTGCTTCGATATCTTTGAGTTTATCGTCGTTTTTTATTGCCACGGGCTGTCCTTAGTCGATCCAGTACTGGATTTTGAAGAGAAATGAAGATCGCTCATTATGATGGGTCGTTAATTGCGTAATGTAACTCTCGTAATTGTACCGCGACGGCTTCTCGATATGTTGATGCAGAGATGCCGTAATCTACCGGTATAACAATGGCTTATTGGTTGCACGCTGATGTTATCGTGACAACCCCCGGGCCTTGTTTTCAGCCCTTTTCCTGCGGTTTTCCTTGCCAAGGCGAAGGAGTTCCTCATGGTTGGATTGGTCGACTTTGTTGTAGTTTTCTTTCCAGTGGTCGTTACCTTTCCAGCAGGCATCAGAAACCTGCACCACGGAATGCTCCGAGCTGACGGCTAATTTCAAGGCTTCCAGGACTGATTTCATTTGTGTTTCCCTGTCGCCGGGAGAGCCCAGCGGATTTCCTAAAGGAAGGTTGTTGTGCAGATACCTGGGTACTTTGCAATGCGTCACGATATCCATCGCACTACCGATAATAACCGTTGCGATCCCGAGTTCTTCAAGGTGGCGAGCCGTCAGACTGACGCTCTGGTGGCAGACGGGTCATAGTGGGATCAGTAGCGCAATGTCTACCTCGTCGTTTCTGCAGGCCTTGGCGATAGCAGGAGCATCGTCGTTGATGGTGGCTCCTTGGCTGTATTGGGTGGGTACGAAGTGAAACCTCTTCGAAACACTTTTTATGATGCCCTGGCCAGCGAGCTTGTTAAGAACTTCCAGTGGGAAGTAACTTTGCCTGTCTTCGGTATGGGTTGTTTCCTTGTCCCACGAAAGTTCAGAGGTATCAAATTGCGCCGGGGTTTCAGCGAAAGGAATACTTTCTGCCTTTCTGGTCGGTTTTGGTATTTTGGGATGAGCCACCGCTGTCGTTACGACGGTGACAACGCAGTCTTCAAGTGGCTTTTCAGGCTTTGAAAAAGGCGTGGCCTCAAAGTGTGCCCAGACATAATCTTTTTCGAACCCCTGGGCCCGGTAGAACAACCGGGTCCTTTCCATATAGGGAACAAAGTAGGGAACGAATTCTTGATCTTTCATCTATGTATCGTACACACCGGCGTATTAACTGCGCAACCTAATCAGGCCCTCCTGGGTAGCAGAAGCAATTAATCTGCCGTCTTGTGTGTAAAAGCTGCCACGATTGAACCCCCTGGCACCGCCTGAATATGGGCTGTCCTGTGCATAAAGCAGCCAATCATCGGTCTTGAAAGGCCGGTGAAACCACATGGCATGGTCCAGGCTTGCCACCTGGAAGTTCTCATTGGTCCAGCCAATGCCGTGTGGCCTATAGCAGGTGTCGAGCAGCGTCATATCGGAAGCATAAGCCAGTAGGCATTGATTGAGGCGTATATCATCCGGCATTGTATCGGCGGCCTTGATCCAGACATTCTGGTACGGTGCCATAGGCTCTGGCTCAAAGTCATTGATTGGTTCCATGAATCGCATTTCAATGGGTCTCGGGCGTTCAAAATCACTTTTGAATTCTTCCGGGATTTTGCTGCTATAGGCTTCTCGGAGTTCGGCTTCAGTTGCGCACTCCTCGGGAGGTTTAACGTCCGCTGGCATATCGATCTGGTGGTGTAACCCTTCTTCCATCACCTGAAAGGAAACCGACATGCTGAAGATAGCCTGACCTTTTTGTACCGCAACGACTCGCCGGGTATTAAAACTTCCGCCGTCGCGAATTCGGTCAACGGAATAGAGGATGGGGATTGTGGTATCCCCAGGTCTCAGGAAATAGCCATGCAGGGAGTGCGCCACTCTGCTCTCGTCTTCTACTGTCCGGGAGGCGGCGACCAGTGCTTGCCCGATTACCTGCCCACCATAGACACGCTGCCATCCTTCTGCGGGGCTCACGCCCCTGAACATATTGGCTTCTATCTGCTCGATATCGAGTAGCTCAAGCAGGTCCTTTAACTCTTCTTTCATTGACCGAAACCCAGTATTAGTACTTATAAGCCTCGGGCTTAAACGGCCCTTCTTGAGGTACATTGATGTACTCGGCCTGGCCCTTGGTAAGGCGGGTCATTACTCCCCCGAAGCCCTGAACCATATAGCTGGCCACTTCTTCATCCAGTGCTTTTGGCAGTACTTCGACGGTAACTGCCTGTCGCTGCTGAATATCGTGATCTGCCCAGGCGCGTTCATACAGATACATTTGCGCCAAAACCTGATTGGCAAATGATCCGTCCATGATTCGGCTGGGATGACCGGTAGCGTTACCAAGGTTAACCAGACGTCCTTCAGAAAGCAGGATGACGTAATCGCTGGGGTCGTCGCTTCGATAGATCTTGTCTACCTGTGGTTTAACTTCCTGCCACTTCCAGTTTTCGCGCATGAACTTGGTGTCAATCTCGGTATCAAAATGACCGATGTTACAAACAATAGCGTTCGAGGCGACTTTGGTGAGCATGTTGGCGTCGCAGACGTTAACGTTTCCGGTACAGGTGACGATGAGATCAGTTTTGCTGAGTAGATCAGCATCAATGTCTTCAAGCTTGCCTGTGTTCATTCCGCCTTTGTAAGGCGATACCAGCTCGTAACCGTCCATGCAGGCCTGCATGGCGCAGATCGGGTCAATCTCAACAACTCGAACAATCATGCCCTCCTGCCTGAGGCTCTGGGCAGAACCTTTGCCAACATCGCCATAGCCGATGACCAGCGCTCTTTTGCCCGCCATTAGCATGTCCGTTGCGCGCTTGATCGCATCGTTGAGGCTATGGCGACAGCCGTATTTGTTGTCGTTTTTTGATTTGGTCACCGAGTCGTTGACATTAATGGCAGGAACTTTGAGCTCACCCTGTGCCATCATTTCAACGAGTCGGTGAACTCCGGTTGTTGTCTCTTCGGTAATACCGTGGATCTGTTCCAACAGTTCGGGGTACTTGTTGTGGACCATCTCTGTCAGGTCGCCACCATCGTCAAGGATCATGTTTACATTCCAGGGTTTGCCGTCCTTAAGAATAGTTTGCTCAATGCACCACAGGAATTCCTCTTCCGTTTCGCCTTTCCAGGCAAACACAGGAACGCCCGATGCGGCAATCGCTGCAGCGGCGTGATCCTGGGTAGAAAAAATATTACAGGATGACCATCGCACATCTGCGCCGAGCTCGACCAGGGTCTCGATAAGCACGGCGGTCTGTATAGTCATATGGATACAGCCGAGAATATTTGCCCCTGCCAGTGGTTGCTCTTTCTTGTACTTCTTTCGCAGGGCCATCAATGCTGGCATCTCAGCTTCCGCAAGTTCTATCTCGGCACGCCCAAAATCCGCCAGTTCTATATCCGCTACCTTGTAGTCTGTCATCAAATATTCCTATGGTTACAATAAAGTGTCTTCTAAAAATCAATTAAAGCTAATGATAAGTCCTGACCTGGACCTGGAAGCCGTTCTTCAGGCCCAGGTAGAGGCTTTGTCCTTGTTCGAATCCCGCAGCTGATGCCCAGCCATCCAGCTCATCTGCATCGAAGCCGAGCCACAGGTCGCCGCAGGTGTCTGTGGTCCAATTTTGGTCATGCGCGCATAAGTCTGCGATGAGAAGGCATCCGCCCGACTTGATGTGTCGTTTCGCCTCGAAGAAAAAATTTATGGGTGATGCCAGATGATGCAGCACCATATTCAGCACAAGTAGTTCGCAGTCACCTTTGTGGTCGTGAAGTTCACCGACCAGGAAATTGACGTTGTCTTTTCCTGCCGTGGCGGTTTTCTTTCGTGTTTTCTCGAGCATTTCAGCAGTATTGTCGATTGCAGTAATGTTGTGAAATCGATTTGCCAGGGTGAGTATCAAGTCACTGTCGCCCGGGCCGATCTCGATTGCAGTGGCGGTGGATGCGATTGACTCGTTATCAAGCACATCGTCGATGCACTGTGAGTAGTGGCTGTACTCGGCGATAAGATCCTGGTTTTCCTGGAAGCGATGGGCATTTTTGTTGAAAAAAGACTTGGCTTGCTGATGTCGACAGTCGTAGACCTGCCTGATTCTGGATGCTTGATCGACCGGCAGTTCGGTTTCATCAATGGATTCAAACAGTGACTGCCTGAGTTGCCGTAAGGGGTCTTCGGCGTGAATCAGCGCCCGACGATAAAATATGGATGTCCCCTCGCGTCTGGTTTCAACCAGGTTTGCATTGGCCAGGATCTTAAGGTGATGGCTTAGGGCTGATTGGCCAACTTGCAGCACCTGGCACAGTTCCAGAACGCCGAAGGATTCCTTTGAGAGCACTCTCAGGATTTGAAGACGCTGTGAATCTGCCGTTGCCTTGCAATAGTGGCTGAGCTGTTCGATGGATGAGTTGGCCGTCATGGTTTGCGCGATCAAAAAGGGCTATATCAAAAAATGTCGATATAGTAGGGCAGGCCCTTGCAGGTTTCAAGTCTATATCAATTATTTTCAATATAAGCAGGCGCAGCCATCGATTACCGGTTTTGATCAACGATTGTTTATACTCTTCCTATGACCGCAATCAACCAGCTACAGATGAGCTACAGCCCTGAAGAGGACAGGGTATTGTTGCGCCTGAACACGACTTCCGCTGAGGAGTTCCGGTTCTGGTTGACCAGGCGTTACTGTCAGTTGATGGTTCAGGCCTTAAGTGCGCATCGAGCAACTGACCCGGATGTTTCAAATCAGGTATCGCCGGTGGCGCGCAAAGCAGTTGAGGCGTTTAAACAGGAGGCGGCCGACTCCGGAGGAAATTTTAAAGATGAGTTTAAGCCCAGTGATACATTTCCTCTGGGAGAAACCCCGGTACTGGCACACAAGTTATCCTACAGGGTGTCAGACAGTAAGTTAGCCCTTACTATCTCTCCCGGGTCGGGGCAGGGGGTGACGATAGCCCTTGATACACCGTTGAACTTTAATGTCACAAAATTGCTCAAATCAGCGGCACAGGCGGGTAATTGGGTGCTGGATTGGGGTGGCGAAAAACGCGGTGGTGAGCAGGTTTCAGAGAATGAACGTCGGATTATTAACTAAATTACCCTAATTATTCGTCTGGAACCTCATTGGTTCTCAATGAGGTTCCAGATTCTTTCCATACTTGATTGATATCATTATTCAACACGTCTCATGCTAGAACACAGGGAACGTGTGAAGCCCTAACACTACCCCTCCCCTCAAACAGTGTTAGGGCTTTTTTTTGGATGCTTTTTGAGAGCTTTTTCTTCAAGGGCCTGAAGATTGCTTAGCTGGCAGCGATTGAACTCTGCTGTTGATTCGAATCACGATAGATTGGAAGCACCACTTTGATGCTAACCCCTTTGCCGTCGAACAGGTTAGTCGCGTTTACCGACCCACCATGACGTTCTGCGATGATTCGAACAACATAAAGCCCCATCCCGAAATGAAGCCTGTTGTCAGGGTTTGATTCCCTGATCGAGACCATGGAGTCAAAGACGCTGTCCAGCATGTCTTCAGAAATAGCGGGACCCTGATTGGCAACAAAGAGCGTCAGGTTCTGGGCATCAGCGTTAATGCCTACTTTAATCGCGGAGCCTGGGTCAGAAAAGTCAATCGCGTTATCAATCAGCTTGTCGAGGAGTTGCTCTACGCGATAGTCCGACACTTTTGTGGCGATCCCCTCGTCGATTCCTTGATATTTGAACTCTCGATCAGGGCGCGTGATTCTACAATTCGCAAGATAGTTCTGTACCAGGTCGTAAAGGTTAATAACCTCAGTTTCTTCCGCTGCAAGCGCATCTTCCAGACTTGCCGCATCAGCCAGATTTTGAACAATCATTCCAATTCGCGTCACGCCTCGCTTTGCCGCATCGAGATATTTTTGACGAGCCTCTTCCGATTCCTCTACCTCAAGATTCTGCAAAGATGTAGAGAGTGTATTTAGCGGATTATTAATTTCGTGGCGAAGTGTGCGGGGCATGTTCTCGAGAAACTGGTTATGCCGGTGTAATCTGGCGAGCATCCCTGAAATACTGCGCGCAAGATCACCAATTTCATCTCCGGATTTGGTTTCCGCTGTCAGCTGATTGGTCTTCAACCGGCCATAAATATCAATCGCGTTGGTTGCCTCGCTTTCAAGTTTTCGGATCCGACTGGCGAGCCTGAGCGAAAAAACCAGAATCAGAGCAACGAAAATCAGTAGCGAGATAACGGAGAAATTGACGCTGCGCTGCAGCGCATCTCGGCGAAGCTTAAGGATTCGTTCGGTATTTTGTTTCAGGAGTACGGTGCCAATGATCTCGTTCTGGGCAATGATGGGATGTGCGGCAACGATGACTTCGCCATCTTCATCGGAGTACCTTCTCTGGTAAGTGGGCCTGCCTGCGAGAGAGTCCTTGATGACTTCGTCATCAACCATGGGAGAGGCTCTGAGGTTGGTTTCAATAATGTTGTAGAGCGGGTCCATCAACAAGGCAACCATAGAGAGCCAGGCATCTGTCCAGTCTTCAGCAACTTCGATCTCCTGGGTCGGGTTGGTCTGGTAACTTCCAACCTCTGCGCGCACTCTTCGTTGTGCGTCAATGACCTGAATACTTGCGCCGGAATAGCCCAGGCCTTCGATAATACGTAGTACCTCGGGAGACTTCAGGAGCACAAGCCCGTAGGCTTCTCTGCCAGCTGAAGGAAGCGTTCCCGTGATCGATTCGATGGCGCGTGTTTCCGAGTTATCGACGTCTACCACCGCAAGACCAAATTGTCGGGCGGACCCGAGTAGTTCGAGCGGAATACGAAACTCAATCGCATAGCCACCTTTTACTTTGCCCATGAACCCCGGTATCCGGTTCTCTGGTTCACCCTGAATGGCGTATCGCCAGTCGTTGTCGATCAGGTAGGCCGTAGTGACGCCAGGCTCTGTCATGGTCAGAACAACCTTTTTTATGGTCTCGTCCTGCCCGGTGAAGGTGATCCTTAGGTGATCGGAAAGGTCAAGCCTTAGAATATTTCTGTCACGAAAAACCAGCGCATCGTCCTTTACAGTGACCAGCGCATAGATCTGGTCGTTGTGTTCGCCGAGCGCCAGATGGAACTGGTTCAATGAAGGGTCTGATTCATTGACGCTATCGAGGTTGCCGAACCCTATGTTGTACTCGAGGACTTCTTCCCAATCGTTATCACGTCCATCGATCCGTATCGGGCTTTGCAGGGGATGAGCATAAAGTTGCTCATAACCTTCCGGCGACAGGGGAAGTTCATAAAAAAGGTCGGATCTGCCGTTCAACAGAGTAGAGATTCCTTCCGCGGTCAGTAGCTGTGCATTGGCCTGGCTATCGACAAGGAAATCTTCCATCTCGGAAAGGTACAGATAGCTGAACCATGGAATAACGACCAGGGCAAAGCTCATGAGTATCAGGAGTTTGGTCCCGAGCCTGGGCCCTCTTATTGGGGAAATTGCCAAGGCTAACGACCTGTTCTATTTGGCTGACCAACGATACCCATAGCCATATTCGCTCTTAATGGAATCAAATTCCGAGTCGATACCCTCGAACTTTTTACGAATGTTTCTCATGTGGGTGTTTATGGTGTTGTTAGTTACTAACGATTGCATGGTGGCGTTCATTAGGGTGTCATAAGAGACGGCGTGGCCGGGTACGCGGACGAGTTTTGCTAGCATCCGAAACTCCGTGCCGGATAGATTGATGGGTTGTCCCTTCCAACTGACCAATAATGCCTCCTGGTCAATCGACATGTCTCCCACCAACTTTGCCGTGTTGGCATTGCCACTCGATTCGATGCGGGCGGTATTGATTCGAAGCAAAGAGCTTATACGCTCTGCCAGGTAGGTAAGAGAGATGGGCTTTGGTAAATAATCCCACGCACCCAGCCGAAGTCCGGAAATCTTGTCGATCTCGGTTATTCGTTCTGTCAGAAAAATCACGGGAAGTGAAGGTGATCGAACCAATAGATCACGACAAATTTCGAACCCTGCATCTACCTCGTCACCGAGTATGATGTCCAGAATCGCTAGGTCAGGTAACTCCCGGTCGAACCCGGCGAGCGCTTCCTGGCGGCTGCTATAGCCCACCACGTTATAGCCCTTTTTTGTGATGGCATCGATGTAATTGGCTCTTTGATCCGGGTCATCTTCAACAATGGCAATACTTTTAGCCATAACTACTCCTTGTTTGTGGTGTTGCGGTAACTATCAGACAGCAGAATTTTCGAATAATCCAACTCAACTTGCTGGTTTTCGCAAAAAATTGACGAATTCATCGGTTCTCCACATTAGTTCCGTGGAACTTTCACTTTCCTTCAAGCCCTGATTGCTGATTGTGAGGTCAAATGCGTCTTGTTACATCGTAATCCCTCTGTGTTCTGGGGGGGTACAACATTCGGTAGAAGAAACCTTGGGTAGAAGAGAGGAACCATGAAAGTATTTGTACCTATGTCTGACGCAGTTCTGGGGGACAATGGTGAGGTTTGCCAGAGCTTGATTCCGTTCGATTTGTCATTCCTGGGAAACACGCAGGAGGCCGGTGAGGATAAGAAACCGAGCAACTGGGTGCTGGATTATGACAGAGATCAAGCCCGGCAACGCCTGTTCGCGACTCAAGGATAGATATACTTACAGCGGAACCGGTTTTTTCAAGCCAAATCATGCCCTATTGAATCCAAGCCCTATTAAATGGCTGTCCTCATTGATATTCAGGGAAATTCCGCGCAGGTTCTAGAGTTCGCCCAGGCTCGGGATTGATGTCGCAGCCCCGGCACGCGTAACACACACTGCGGCGGCGCTCGTTGCCAGTGCCAGACACTCCTCCACAGAATTCCCGGCGCTGTAGCCAGCGAGAAAGAAGCCTACGTAGGTGTCTCCTGCACCGGTGGTGTCTACCGCCTCCACTTTCATTGCCGGTTGAAATATAGAATCACCCTTGCCCGCATAGATGGACCCGGCAGCTCCTAGTGTTAGCAGAATATTGGTGTCGGCGAAACGAAATGCCAGGGTCGCAATGATCTCATCTGGCACCGTTTTTGTCGTCAGCTCGAAGCCTTCAATTTCATTGATAACAAGTAGCTCGATGGCCTCAAGCGGCAGGGCATTGACGTCGCCGCTCATGGGGGCCGCATTAAACACGACGCGCATTTCTTTTTCACAGGCGCTGTCGATGAGATAATCAAGGGCACTGATCTCGTTCTGGATCAGCAGAAATTCGCCGGGCTGTGCTTCTTCAAGCGCTTCATCAATATCTGATTTTGTGATGGTTCGGTTAGCGCCGCCAAACAATACAATCGAGTTTTCACCTTCCGGAGTGACCTGAATATTGGCATGACCGGTAGGGCCCGCATCGACTGTCATCATGCTGACATCAATATTTTTCGCTGCCATCAGTTCTAATAGCCAGCGACCGTCTTCGCCGACTTTCCCTGCGTGCTTGACCTTTGCTCCAGCTGCCGCCATTGCAATAGACTGATTCAGGCCTTTACCTCCAGGGTGAACCTGATAGTTGCTACAGGGGAGCGTTTCCCCTGGTGCTGCAAAATGTGGCACGGAATAGACATGGTCTATACAGCATGAGCCAAAGTTTAGTACTGGCATCGATATCACCTTTGTAAAGGTTGAATAAAACCCTGGTGTGGCTGGCCATTATACAGATCATAGTGTGCCACGGTGAGGGACGAGCCCGATTGGTAGAGCAATATCTTCGGCAGGAAGGCAGACATGGGCAGGACGGTTCGACGCATCGATTTGATTCTTGGAAATCAAAGGCTTCTCTCTCTTATCTGGTTCAGAAACTTGATAAGATATCGCGAGTCGGGGTGTAGCTCAGCCTGGTAGAGCACTGTCTTCGGGAGGCAGGGGTCGTGAGTTCAATTCTCGCCATCCCGACCATATAAATCAGCAAGTTAAATAGATTTTACTTATTTATTTGACTGCGAAATACTCTTCACATAGTATTCACATTTTGTGCATAGTGTGAGCGAAGTATTTGACCAACTTATTTGAGTTGCAAAAACAGGATCTGCGGGGTGATGGACGCGTAGTCATTTATAAGAGAGCACCCAAATCGGGGAGCACTTCATCAAAATATCAGATGCGTATATCTACGCCTCTTTCTACTGGTTATCACCGATCAAGCACTAAAACGAACGACCTGAATGAAGCAAAGCGTATTGCTTTAAACAAGTATGACGAACTCTACGCACAGGTTGCCGCAGGCAATTCGTTGGTCTCTAAAAAATTCTCAATCGTTCTTGACGAATGGGTTGCCGATTATCAGGTGACTAGACAATCAGTGCAAAAAGCATCAAACCTAAAAATCACCACTGATAGAGCAAACAACTTCATCAAAACATTTTTTGTTGAGCAAGCAGGCAACCCGAGAGTTGATGCTGTTACCGAATCTAATATCAGCGATTACACAAATTACCGTTATGCGTTTGAGATTTCCCCTAACACTATTAGGAGGGAATTAAGCATCTTGGGTCAGGTGCTTTCATTTGCTCATAGCAAAGGGTATCTGCGAGACACGCCCAAGATTTCATTACCCAAAAAAGTAAAGTCCAGAAGATCTACTTTTTCAAAAGAGGAATACCGCAAGTTCTATCGCGTATTAAGACGAAACGCTCACAATCAAACGAACAAACGAAACCTTAGAAGATGGTTCTACCTACGCGATTATTGTTTAGTGCTTGCGAACACTGGGGCAAGAGTTGGCGAAATTAGATCTTTGAGGTGGGAGCATATCTATAAAACAACTATAGGTGCAGAAGAACGGCGCGTATTGCAACTCAAAGGTAAAACAGGGCGCAGGGATGCGGCGATCAACGCAGGAGCGGAACGATATTTATTTCGTCTTTACGATTTTAGAACCAACGAACTGGGACACCCACCACAATTAAGCGAACCTGTATTCTGCAACGAAAGCGGTAGAGAAATTGGATCATATAAGAAGGGGTTTGATGCCGCTTGCGAGCAAGCAGGAGTGCTTTATTCAACTGACGGCGACAAAAGAAGCATATATTCCTTGCGCCACTTCTATGCCCACCGACGCATTATTGATGGGAATGTATCTGTTTACGAATTAGCGAACCATATGGGCACTTCCGTAGAGTTAATACAAGATCACTATGGACCGCAGTTAAACGTTCAATCTAGTTTCAGAATAAGCGCGAGTGGTCACAACCAAGATAGGACAACATCGCACTATCCTTTCTAGGCACGATGAAGTTTAGTCAAAGTGCGCAGGGGAGTTGGTAGAGCAGGCGAGGAACTAACAAATAGAACAACATTCAGATTAGGTTCATTCTGATAGGATATTATCAATAATACGAACCAGACTGAGAAGAATATGAAAAATCTAATCCCTATCGTTCTATTAGTTTTCGTAAGTGCTTGTGATACGCCAAAAGTTAAAAAGCACAAAGAACTCCTAACTGCTGGTTATTGGACTTGTTCACAAACGGTTTACGATAAAGATAAGAACAAAGTCGGTAAATCTGAAAGTTTAGTTCAGTATTTACCAACTGAACACAAACCACCTCACCACGCAGTTACAACTTCTAAAATTAACTATGACGCTGGATTGAGATTTACTATGGTTGTAACTTCAACTTGGGATTTAGAATCATCAAAGGATTCAATTTCTCTCTCAGAAGACTTAAAAACATTTGAACTAAGAAATACAATCCCACGGAATCTTCCGTCATGGGATTTATCCGCAAGAATGAAACTAAAGGAGAGGTTATTACTTTCTTTGAGAGAAGAAGATTCTGCTAGTTATGAAATCAAAGAATTAACGGGTGAGAAACTTGTTATCTCAACTGAAGATGATGAAATTATCTGTAATCATCCATCCTCAGTTGAACTCAATGATAAGTGGAATATTGTTGAACTGTGATACTAGAGTTTTAAGCACATCATCTTACGCTGCGATTTTCTTCGCCCGTTGAACGCTTGAAAGTGAAACGCCTAATTCTTTTGCTGTTTTACGCATAGACATACCACATTCCAGCAGTTCCAATATCGCTTCGTCATTAATAGTCTTTTTGCGTCCAGAATATTTACCTGCCCGCTTCGCAATCTCAATACCTTCTCTCTGTCGTTCCAGAAGAATGCGTCGCTCAAACGAATAGACAGCGCCGAGTAGTGACAAAAGCAATTCGCTCATCGCATCTGTTTTATCACTGGTGAAAGTAAGACTTTCTTTCAAGAAATTAAGAGTCGCGCCTTTACTCGTGATTTCCTGAACCAGCGAATGTAAGTCCTGTATGTTTCTCGCAAGACGAGAGATGTCATGTATAAACACTTCATCACCTTCGCGAATGAACTCAAGCATCTGTTGAAGCACAGGACGATTAGCAGAACGAGCAGATGCTTTCTCAACGAACTCTTTATCGAGTTCTATTCCAGACAATTGTCGCTCTTCATTTTGTAAAACAGTACTAACACGCAAATACCCAATTCTTTTGCCGTTCATAGTCTGTATCCTTTTACATCTGAGATATTATGACTACATTGTATTCATAATACGAATACAAGTCAAATGAATACAGGATTTACAATGTTTGAGTGTGTTCGTATGCCTATAGTCAAACGAATACAGAAGTAATTCTCACTCAAAACCTTAATAAATTGGTACATCGTTAAAAAATTCTCAAGCAAACAATGATTCTATTGAGACAGCGCTAGAAGTCGCCTTTTGCAATGTCCATGACGATCTGTTCTGACGTTCGATACATCTTTCGCATCGCCGCATCGCTACTTACAACTGATGCTCTGTACTTGCCGTAATTTGCTTGCAACCAATCACTGATCTCATGATTCAACCAACCAGACTGACGCATAAGAAACACGTTGTATTGCTGATGTCGATAGAAGTACTTGTGCTGACGTTTGATTTGATACTTGAGATCGCTCTTGTGCTTAACGTTTCCTAGTAACTCACGCACTTCTCTCACGACATCTTCTGTCTTCTTGTGCTTTCGCACCTTGAGATAGATGTGACCGTCTGTGTCATCGATTGCATCAACGATCGACACTGCCTCTTCGCCAAATAAATGAATCTTGTCTGCAAAGAAGTCATCGAAAGGCGTATCGATGTACTTCTCGAACTCCCAGTCTTTGTAGAAACGCTTATTCAGTTTCACTTTGTGTTGTTGCTGTGCGCCGAACTTCAGTTTTGACTGCTCTGCGTCATAGATGATCTTCACGAATTGAAACCACATTCGATACAAGTGAATGCTTTTGTCGAGAGTGAAACCTCTGAATCGATTCTTACCGCGCTGAAGAGTTGCCGCTCCGGTAGTGTCTATCTCTGAGAAATGAGTGCGCTTCATCTTCACAAGATCGCAATGCGCGAACACGCCTTTGTTGATCACTTTTGCTCCTGTCATCGCAAACTTCTCTTATCAGCAGTCTGCCTGATCATACAGCGATAGTTATTTCTTTTACTTAAAAAAAGTATCTTTTGACTGCTAGTCATTACTTTCCTGACATCTTTAAACTCTGATATATTAGCGTCAGAAGCAGTATAATATTGTACATGAACTGAGAGATGAAATTTCAGTCATTTCAACTACTATAAGGTAAAAAATTATGACTACAGCAACACAAATCAACACTGACGATCTCGTCAAATACACGCATCAGTACATCACTTACGACATAATTGATTTCTGTAACTTGCACGAAGACGCATATCACTGCGTTGCAAGTGCAATCGACGACACGCTCCAGATGTCACACCGACTTCAGAACGAGTTTTTCTATGATTATTACTCAATGAGAAGTCATTAGTTGCTTTGCGACTAATGACTACCTACCTGAAGTCATCTTTTTTATATATATCTCTATAGAGTAAAAAAGTCGAACCGTACAGACGAACGTTAGTTCAGTTCTTTTCACTCACCCTAATTCTGCTTCGCTCTGCTCATCATGCGACTAACGAGAAAGTAGAAGTAATACCTAAACATTAGTGATCTAACTCATATGAACAGTTACTCCTGCACAAACAATTTCGAACAACAGTTGCTTAGAGAAAAGAACATCAGTGAGATGCTCGTCAAGAATGCTAACGCTGATCTAGAACGCAAACTTGTCTATCAAGTGACTGCTGACTTTAGAAAGTCAGTGACGCCAGAACACAGTCTTTACGCAGTTACCATTGTTCCTCCTCTAGAAAACTTGATTAGATACGGACTCACAGTGAGTCGATCTGATTGTTCTGCATACATTCAAAATCTAGTGACTGAGTTTGTTCATCTGTTCCATAAGACGTGTAACAACAACTACTCCAGATACAAACCAAAACTCACAAGATTCTTTGCTCCAGTAGAGTTTCAAAACAAGTATCACAACGCGTCAGTAACACCACATACGCACAGTTGCTTTGCTGTGCATCCAGAATATTTAGAAGTCTTTGAATCGTTGTTGATCCAACATCCAACGCCGAACAATGAAAGACCAGTTGAAGATCAGATGACGATTGATTTCCTCAAACTCAAGAATCGTCGTAACTCAATGTTTCTTGAATCCAGAATCAATTCGATACACATCACTCGATTGAAGAGAAGTGACTTCCTGGCATATGCGTCCTATTGCTTCAAAGACGAGACCCACTCACTAAAACTAAAAGAGAGACGCTAATGAATTTACAAAAATCTGCTGCTGAGAAGACTCTTAGATCAGCATCTAAAAACAAGTACAACGCAGTGCGCATTGATAAAGATGCAACGCCCGCTGACAAATCATCTGAACTCAAAGAACTCGTTCGAGACGTTGAGAAACTCACAAGAAGAAATCAATCAGTAACGATCATCGTCGTCTCTGATTGATCGTTAATTCACATAGAGTAAGGAAAGAATCATGACTATAGATATAAACGATGTATTGAAGAAAGAAATTAACGATGAATATCGCTTGATGAAAACCTTAGATGAACTAGATGTAGATGAAGTTTCCAAACTAAATATAAGAGAAAGAACCTATGACCAATACCAACATATCAAACAACTAATAGAACTGGAGAACACATAAATGCCCCGAGGCAACCCTCTGCAACAATATTGTCTAAAGATGCCCCCAGAGATGTGGGAGGAAGTTGATAGACACAGAATGACACTTGTTGGAGTAACATCTGCACAAGGCATCACTCGCGCTGACTACATTCGAGACGCCGTGACTTCATACAATCAATATCAAACCGTAGTTGTCTTACCCAAAGTCAGAAAACTCAAAGAGAGCATTGATGAACCAGTTCCCTTCTTCGTAGACAACGGTTTAGATGTTCGGTGGTGATAGCAATGAAAACATTGTCTGACATCAGAAGTCCCGATATTGAAACTTCTATTTCCGAGGGAGTGTTAAAAACAGGTGCAGCAGCAATTGCTGCTCGCAATGCTAAATCTCATGGAGATGCTGCTCAGTCAAGATTTGTTAGTGCTAAACAAAAATTATCCCATACCCCTAAAACATCCGAAGAGAAGATGAATCAACTGGGTGCTGCGATTGTTGATGTTGCGGATGGATTGATTTCACTCAGAAAACAACTGGGTGCGATTACTACGATCGGTTTGAT
>JABJED010000435.1 GCA_018665025.1 Gammaproteobacteria bacterium | reverse complement strand
GAAAAACACGCTTTATACTTGCCATTCTGCTGTGAGCAATTGGATCAAGATAAAGCGGTTTGGGACCGGCAGCGATACATCGAACAGCCGCAGTTATGCGCTGGGGATGGTCCTGTCATTGGTTTCCGGGCATTGGTTTCCAGGCATTGGTTTCCGGGATTTTTCCGGCAATTTTAGGCGGGGAGTCAGTGGGATAAATACCGTGACTCGGCTTTGAAACGAAAAATTTAACGCCAGGCGACCCAATATGGAATACGATTACATCATCGTTGGCGGCGGGTCAGCCGGCTGCGTGCTAGCAAATCGGTTAAGCAACCTACCAAGCACTCGTGTGTTACTGTTGGAAGCCGGTCGCTCGCATCGTCACCCTTTGATTAATATTCCTCTGGGCTATGGTAGCACTACGGCTTCACCGGCATTTTCCTACCAGTTCAAATCAGAACCTGACCCAGGCACCAACCTACGGCAACATCACCTACCTCGAGGTAAATGTCTGGGTGGCAGTTCATCCATTAATGGCATGATCTATATTCGCGGCCAGGCCAAGGACTTTGACCTATGGGCGCAGGCAGGCGCAACTGGATGGGACTGGGAATCAGTTAAACCTTACTTCGTCGACAGTGTCGATCAGTCACGAGGACCGAGCCCATGGCACAGCACCAAAGGTCCGCTGCGATTAGAGGATATTAAATTCAAACTGCCGGTCTGTGACGCACTGATTACGGCAGGGATAAAAGCGGGCCTCGCCTACAATGAAGACTTTAACAGCGCAGACCAGGAAGGTATCGGCTATTACCAGACTACCATGCGCAATGGCAGGCGCTGGTCTGCTGCAAATGCTTATCTGGATGGCATTAAAAACCGACCCAATCTAACCATCAAAACCCATGCCCCGATTGACCGAATTGTTTTTGATAAAGATCGGGCCATTGGCGTCATTGCCAATGGCCAGGAAATAACCGCAACAAAAGAGGTGATCGTCTGTGCTGGCGCCTATAGCTCACCTCAATTACTACAGATATCCGGTGTGGGACCCAAATCAGTTCTTGGGCACCTTGATGTTAACCCGGTGGCATATCGAGAACAGGTCGGTGAAAACCTCCAGGACCATGCTGGCCCACCCATGGCGTGGCGGTTAAATCACCATCAGGATAGCGTTAACAAGGAACTGGGCCCGCTAGGGTTGATTCGTAATGCCATCACTTATGCACTGACTCGATCCGGAGTGCTGAGCATGCCCGCTGCAGCGGTGGGGATATTCGCCCGCAGCAATGAACATATTAGCCGCCCTGACTTGCAGTTCCACTGCCTGCCGGTGAGTGGCAGAGACTCAGATGACCCTGCTCAGCAGCAGGTAGACGCGTTTCCTGGTTTTACCATCATGCCTTATCTCATGCATCCAAGGTCGAGGGGAAAGGTCTACGCAAAATCGCCGGACGCATGCTTAGATCCGATTATTGAAGTCAATTACTTTGCCGACGAACAGGACCTGGAAGCGGTGGTCAGTGGTATGCGCCTTGCCCAACGCATAGTTGAAACAGAACCTTTTGCCGCAGCAGTAAGCGAACGTATAAGGCCTCTTGCTGATGTTAATACGGATTCGGACTATGCTGCCTATGCAAGGGACCACGCGCATACCGGCTATCATCCCGTAGGAACCTGTCGAATGGGGAGCGATCCCGAGGCCGTGGTCGACCCGCAGTGCAGGGTCTATGGTACCCGCAATCTTCGGGTGGTTGATGCATCGGTCATGCCAAGCCTGGTATCCGGGAATACCCATGCAGCCACTATCATGATTGCAGAAAAAATTGCCGCAGGGTTGACCCAAGAGAAGCCAACCACCCACCTCTAGCAACTCAAGATGCTAATAGCGACAAGCGAAGGCGAGCAACTTACCCCTCTTTTAGCAATAGGACATGTCTGTCCTTTCAGCAGCGCAATAGCAGGCTTTTTCTTTAGGCATGAAAAAACCCGCCGAAGAGGGTTAGTTTTTATCTTACTGACACGCCTTAGTTTCCATCGCGCTACGGACGGTGCCCACCAGAAGAATTACCACATCACGATGTCCTAAATTTGAACGATCAACAGCATTCACCATACAAGACCGTTCTTCGGAAAATATGGTTTATACTGCCTATTTTCAAAGACACGCTTCAATCGCTGGGCCCACGTCATTGAATAGGTCTTGCCCCGGGTAGATTGTGAGACCTGCTCCGATTCATCTTCTGGCTTTCCTGGCACAACATGCGCTCTCAACTTGCTCCGAGGCGAGAACACGCCATGAAACCGGGTGACGAGTAACGTGTTCGACAGATTGATCGCTGCTCGCAACGTGCCGGTTGGCGCCAACTGATTGATGACGTTTCGATCAACAGACATCCAGGTTCCCTTAACAAATCAGAGCACCAATTCTATCAGCACCCGATTCCTGTCGGTGGTGTACTATCAAGGCTCAAGCCATTGGATCGATTATGAAAGCCCAACACCCCAACGTTATGACCGGCTATCCCCCGGAACGCGACAGTCAGGTTACCTTTGCCAACTACACCATAACCCCGTTTAACACCTGGGGCTTTCGTAACATGGATTCTGTGACGCGGACCGCAATGTTACCTCGCGGCGGATCATTACCCGTGATGGAGGAAGCACTGGATGCAACGCTCAATGAACGCGTAATCACCGATGCAGATGGTGCCGGGCGCTCGCTCGACGATTTGCTCCAAACACACAACGCTGATGGCTTTCTAATGTTGCGTGACGGCAAGATCAAATACGAGAGCTACTGGAATGGCTACTCTGAACATCAGCGCCACATCTGGTATTCAATGACCAAATCGCTGGTTAGTACCGCGTTTGGGATACTCGCTGAGCAACACAACCTTGATCTCAGTGCCTCACCGGCCATCTACATTCCGGAACTTGAAGGTTCCGCGTTTGAACGGACCACTTTGCAGGACGTTTTAAACCACGCATCGGCGCTCGCATTCAAAGAAAACTACGTTGATCGCGAATCGGAGTTTCTGCAGTACTATGCGCCCGCACTGGGCCTCGGGTTCATACCCGGTGCTCAAGATGCCCAACCAGCAGATAGCGAGATTTTTGGCATCTACGACTTCCTCGCCAAATTCATTCAGCCGGAGGATACCTGGCAGCCGGGACAGTGCTTTGAGTACAACTCTGCCAATGCTGACATCATCGGGTGGATGATTGCGAGAATCTCCGGCAAGTCACTGCAGGACTATCTCGCTGAACACATCTGGTCGAAACTGGGGACCAACCACGATGCGGCAATCGTTGTTGATCGAGCCTGCATGGCGGTTGCCACCGGCGGAATGACCAGTACGCTGCGTGACGCCGCCCTGTTCGGCGAACTGATTCGTAACAAAGGCCAGTCTAACGGGCAGCAACTGGTGCCAACGACCTGGGTTGAAGAGACGCTGAACCTCAACGCTGATGATCGCAAGCGTTACACCAACAATGATCTGTACGTTGCCGAGCAGTGGACGCACTACAAAAACATGTGGTGGATTCTTGACCCTGAAACCGAAGAATATGCCGCTGTGGGTATTCACGGCCAGGTTATCTATATCAACCGATCAACCAATACCGTCATCGCCCAGTTCTCTAGCCAGCCCACTGCATCGCAAGTTGGGTCCGTTCAGTTCAGGTCGAAGCTGATTGCGATCAGGGACATCGCGAACAATCACGGTATCTGATAATTACCCAGAACCCGTCTCCATCGGCAACGTTTCGTCTGCGGACCATTCCATCAGACTAGCGTCATACACTTTGACGTCCTCATGGCCGCAGAGTTTCAGTGCAAAGGCGTTCACCGTCGCTGCTATCGCGCCACCGCAGTAAGTAATCACTCGCGGCTGATCGATCATTCCAGCGACCGCATTACGCATTGCATCGGGCTCCAGAAAGTCGGCGCTCTCACCATTTATCAACGATCGAAAAGGCACATTGACGGCCCCTGCTATATGCCCGCGTCTTGGCCCGTAACCATCATCGTCACCATTAAATGACGATGCCGGCAACGCATCCACCAGGCAGGTTTCAGTCTCCCCACGGCTAGCCAGTACATCGCTTTTATCTGCACAACCGCGTGCATAATCATCGCTCGCGGTAAATTGGCTCGCTGCTGGTGCATTTCTTTCTGTGACCATTGCCCGACCTTCGGCTTCCCACTTCTCAACGCCGCCATTCAGTATGGCGCAGTCAACGCCGAAGTGATGCATTGTCCACCACGCACGGGTACACCACATGGTGCCTGAGTCGAGGCCTTCACGGGGTGTGCGCGCGACGATGACCACGCGTGAATCATTGGCAATACCCACCGATTCCATGGTTGCTTCGAATTGTTGTTTCGAAGGCCAGGTCCAGGGCAGTGGCGCATCCGGATCTGACAGCACGCCATGACCCGCAGGAACGTCGAAGAAGACGGCACCTGGAATGTGGCCCTTATTGAAGAACTCGGCTTCTGCCCGATTAATCAATTTTGATGTAAGCATCGCGGTGACATCAACGATGCGTAGGTTCGCATCATTAATATGCTCGGCCAGCCATTCGGTGGAGACCAGATAATCCGGATTGCTATATGTCATGTTGGCACCTCGATATTATTGCTACTGTTTAAACGTCCTCACCCGTTTACACAAGCCCCTCGTAGCTACCGCCATCAAGTTGCAGGTTTTGACCCGAGATGAAACCTGCGATCAACAGCATTCACCATACAAGACCGTTCTTCGGAAAATGTGGTTTATACTGCCTATTTTCCGGTTTGCCATTGCTGTCAGTTAACCAAAAGGATTCTTGCCATGTTAAATGCACACCCCATTTTTATTCCCGTACTCGTCCTGGTGATCTGGTCGATAATTCAAATGCTTTGGGCAGTCAGTGCCCGTTTGCCCGCCATTAGTGCTGCAAAACTGGGGCCAACGGCCGGGCAACGTACCTCTGAGTTGGCTGAATTGCTACCCAAGCAGACGCAATGGAAGTTCGATAATTATAATCACCTGATGGAACAACCCACTCTTTTCTATGCCACGGTGATCGTGCTCGCAATTACTGGACTGGATACGCAGTTCAACGTTTATCTGGCCTGGTTCTATACTGGTTCAAGAGTGGTCCACAGTATTGTCCAATCTACCTCGAACCCAGTT
>JABJED010000074.1 GCA_018665025.1 Gammaproteobacteria bacterium | reverse complement strand
CAAGATATGGTCAGCCTTGCCGTCATGCCGCTATTTCATATTGGCGGGTTGCAGGTGTTTACCTGTCCGGCTTTGTTTTCAGGTGGTACCGCGGTTATTACCCGTTCATTCGATCCCGGCGAAACCCTGGATGTGATGAGCGATCCAGATATACGGGTCACTCATTTTCTTGGCGTACCCGCGATTTTTAATGCTCTTCGCGATCATCCTAAAAACAGGGGTGCCGATTTTTCAAGTCTAAAAGTTTGCCTGGCCGGTGCCGAGACTGTACCCGAGGCACTGGTTAACTGGTGGTACAAACGCGGTGTTGTGATTCAGGAAGGGTACGGCATGACTGAAAACACGGCGAGTTGTTGCGTGCTGGGTTACGATGATGTGCCAACGAAGGTGGGTTCAGCGGGTAAAGCACTGAAACACACTCAGCTTAAAATCATGAAGGAAGACGGTTCCGAAGCCGCACCTGGTGAATCCGGTGAAATCTGGACCAGGGGCCCTATTGTGACGCCTGGATACTGGCGACGGCCAGATGCTAACGAAGAAACCTTTGTCGATGGCTGGCTTAGAACAGGTGACATTGGTTCCTGCGACGGAGAAGGATTTGTTTATGTGGAGGATCGCCTCAAAGACATGTATATCTCGGGCGGGGAAAATGTATACCCTGCCGAGATAGAAAATGTGTTGTATGAACTGGCAGAGATTCGTGAGGTGGCGGTCATTGGTGTGCCTGACGAAAGATGGGGTGAAATCGGTTGTGTCGTGGTGGCCTTGCAGGAACAAGCCACGCTGTCTGCTGAGGCAATTTTTGAACACTGCAGGCCAAAAATGGCTCGGTTCAAACAACCAGGGCATGTGGTGTATGTTGATGAATTGCCGCGCAATGCTACCGGTAAAGTTTTGAAGTTTGAGTTGCGTAAATCAATCAAGGTATAACTGTTAATAACCATCAGAACCAGAGGAGCAAGATATGTCGGGCGTACTTGAAACCGCTTATGAGCAAATGCAGGGCAGAGTAGGTGAACAAACCTCCCAGAGTGAATGGTTCGAGGTCACACAGGATCGAATCAACGACTACGCGGATGTGTCGATGGACCACCAGTGGATACATGTGGATGTTGATCGTGCGAACAAGGAGAGCCCGTTTGGTGCCCCCATTGCGCATGGTAATCTTACCCTGGCGATTATGGGGCATTTGCCTATGGCATCCGTTGCAGAGGGTCCAAAGCTTGAAGGTCAAAAGCTGGGTATTAATTATGGCTTTGACCGCATCAGGTTTCCTTCGCCCGTGCCTGTTGGAACCAGGATTCGTGCGACCAGCACGTTGAAAAGGGTTGAGATTAAAGGTGGTATGCTAGAGACGATGAATGAGGTTGTCGTTGAGGCGCAAGGGACTGAAAAACCCGTCTGTGTGGCCGAAAGCCTGGGACGAATGGTGTTCTGAGGTGGTTATGGCAAATCACATAAAACCATATTATGGTTAAACTAACTTCACAACGAAGGGTTAGCATATGAGTATAGTAAGCGAACTTCTTGATCAAAAAGGGCGAAACGTCTGGACGATCAGCGCAGACAGCAGTGTTTACGACGCGGTTGTACTGATGTCGGAAATGAACATTGGTGCACTGATAGTCACTAGCGATAGCTCTAAGCTCGCGGGCATTATTTCCGAGCGTGACTATGCGAGGAGTGTCGTTATAAATGACAAATCCAGTAAGGCCACCCTGGTGTCCGAGATCATGACAGAGGAAGTAGTGTCCGCCAAAGAAAGTACGCTTCTGGACCGTTGTATGAGTCTTATGGCTCAGAAAAAAATCCGTCACCTGCCCATTGTCGACCGACAAGGACCGGTCGGAATGATTACTGTCGGCGATATCATGAAGACCATCATTGAAGAGCAATCAATGACGATCGAGGAGTTGGAAACCTTCATGTTTGTTGATGAAGGCGGCGAAGGCTGAGCGAGCCGTCTGCCCATCTCCTCATTTTTTGAGTACCGGCTCGATAATTAGCAGTAACAATAGAGATGTAGAAGACCTGGCGGAAACCATAGAGGTTGAAAACGCCCTTAAAATATATATAAAACAATGCATTATGATTATCATGTAATGTTATTTATAGGATATGGACGGGTGACATCAGCGATAAGGATTAGTCAGGCACAGACAACAACGACCGTTGATGGCATACAATCTGAATGTTACATCCCAACATTCATTTGTGGCCAACCCCGCAAATTGACCAGTTTCTCAAGTTCTGGAGGGCGGTAGGAGGGTTCGCCTTCGTAGCGCTCTTTGACGCTTGGATGAATAAGCGTGTCGATGCCATGCTGTTCAATAGGACGGTCCAGGCGCGCCTTGAAGCGAAACAACTTGCGCCTGGATTCATGTAACCGCGCGCCACTGCCATCTGAAAGCGCCGCTTTTAAATGCGGCTCCAGGATCAGATCTGCCGCGAGAGCCTCGTCT
>JABJED010000434.1 GCA_018665025.1 Gammaproteobacteria bacterium | reverse complement strand
GATGGCAAGATCGAGAGTCACTATGTAGTTGTGACAAACAGCCTTACTCCTCAACGGAGATCGCAGTATCGGCATTCACCATAGAAGTGAGAGGGGCGATTCCTTGAAGCTATGTGCGAAAGTGGCCGAAGCCCGTGCGGGGCGCAGCAACGTCGCAGTTTTTTCTGAAGGTACTACAGACACCTATGGTTCGTTACTCGACTCGTCTAATCAACTGATAGCGTCTGATGACGACAGTGGTGAGAATTTTAATTTCTCAATCTCACGAGAGTTAAATGCTGGGGAATATTACATTCGTGTACGGGGCTATTCATCAAATGTAACAGGAGCCTACGAATTAGAGACCGTCGTCGATAATGGTAATTCATCCGGGGGTTTGATTTGGTACAACACCTCGACCGGTGAAACAGCGCATTGGACTATCGTCGGAACCTCCGTTGACAATATCATCACAACTACGGGAATTTCCGATACGCGCTTTGAGCTGAAGTCTCTGGGCGATTTTAACGGTGACGGTAATACAGATTTGTTTTGGCGGGCACCAAATGTAGGAGTAGGTCAAAACCGAATCTGGGCTATGAATGGGTCAGTTAAAATCAGCGGTAGCACAATTAAGGGAATATCCAGTGAGTGGGATATGCCTGGCACCGGCGACTTCGACGGAGATGGTTACTCTGATTTATTATGGCGAAGAGGGCAAAACCCCCAGGGCCAAAACCGTGTTTGGTTAATGAATGAATATACTGTTAAATCTGGCAGCGGCATTCCTAGTCTTATTGGTTCTGAATGGATAGCGTCTGGTATCGGAGACTTTGATGGTGACGGCCTTAGTGACATTATGTGGCGTAACACGGAATTACCTCGTAATCGTATTTGGCTAATGGATGGTTTTACGCCCAAAGAACGTAACGCGATTCCAAATTTAAGCAATGACTGGGAAATGGTAGGTACAGGCGACTTTGATGGCGATGGGAATTCAGATCTTTTATGGCGTAATGAAAGCAAAGGCCAAAATCGTATCTGGTTGATGAACGGCCTTGCCGTTAGCGAGCGATCTGCCATTAACAACCTTGGCCCATCCAGCTGGAAGCTGGGGGCTATAGAAGACTTCGACAGTGATGGTAAAGATGACATCGTTTGGAGAAACATCAGTACTGGTCAGAATCGCATTTGGCTAATGGATGGAGTAACCCGTAAACAGGGGGCTTCATTCACATCAGAGTTAGACCTAAACTGGACGATTATTGGCGCAGGAACTACAGTTCAGTAAAAAACCTCTTCCTTGCCTCCCGGTTCCATTGAATAAATGCTATTCAACCCCCGTATACACGAATTTAGACGTTAGAGCCGGTTAGCGAATGGACAACCTCCCAACTCTTTGCGTTGATGATCCCGAATCGACTATTGACGACGAAGGACCTGTTCCCGAAGCAATTGCAGCGAAGCTGGTCACCGCGTTAGTCAACTATCTGCATGCGGTTTTACTCACCGGTGTCCGGCCTGGGAAGCCAGGACGAGACACCTTATATAGTCGCGCTTGTACGGGCCATCATTGAAGCTCTGGGTGGCGACCCGGCATGGACTCGGCTCTCGTTCACAGAAATAGAGGTGATTCCGGATATCAATGTCGTCGGAGGTACCGCAACAGGGTACAGACGGACTAGCTCTGGGATCGCCCCTCATTCGGATACATCCTTTTTGAAAAAGCGTACAGGTTGTCATCCTCATTGAAAAACACAGCCTATCGTTTCTCTTCTCTAGCGAGTAGTAAGAGCACTACAAAAGAGATAGCAGCAGGAATTATCAATAGAATGATATTGGAACTCGGCGCCCCGACGTGTAGCAAGCGGCCAGCCGCTGCTATCGTGAAGTAAAAAGCTATTGCGCTATAGCAAATGATGAGCGCGTAAAGATCTCTTTGCAACATTATCGAAACATAGAATAGGGCAAAAAAACTCATTACCATGAGAAAACGGATGTTGCTGATCCGAAGATCAGCAAAATAACCGGTTTGTGCGAAGGCAAGGTGCTCAATGAGAGAGCTGCGGGTGATCGCAGATGTCACCGACCCGGACGCGATCCAAACCATTCTGGCGCATCTGAGGCAACGCGCGCCGCCTGACGCTGTGCGCCGGCAAAGGCCGGGGCAAGGGCCGGGGCAAGGGCCGGGGCAAGGGCCGCAAAACGATCTCTTTGCCGCTATCTGATGGTTAAAACCACGGCAGCGCATTTCTCCCTACGCCAACAGAAAATTACGTTGGCGAATCGGCCATCACCCGATCAGCCAATCACCACAAGCAACAAAAAACTTGGTAGCGTTTAACCACTACTCGTTAGACCGCTACACTCTTCCATAAAACAAGCAGGCAACCGATCTAATTCGATACTCAGACTTTCGATCAAAAAGCCCTGTTATAATTCCGATTCTCAAGCGGGCGTTAAGATCCTATTCCCAGCTTACTGCGTTGAAACCCAGTAAACAGCGGTTGTGATCGCTATGAGGGTTAACACCACGATACAGATCGCATCGACAAGGCTATCTGCCTCGCGTTCACTATTATTTTCGTTTTCCGCCAAACCTTCGTTTGTCATCGAATCGTCAGTCATTGAGTTAAACCTGCCATTCACTGAATCAAGAGATTCTACGGGGCTCACGCGTGGCTAGCCAGTTCCATGAACCGTTCTAGATCGAGAGTCAATGTATCCACGCTTTGTTCGTCGGTAGAAATCGGATCACTATCCCGGGTTTTCGACTGTCAACAGGGCTACCAGGAGTTTCAATTGTGTTGCATCAAGCCGCTCACCAAAAGCAGGCATCACTCCATTGCGACCGTCTGCAATTGTTGTCTTGACGGCTTTAAGACTACCGCCATAGAGCCAGGTATTATCCGTCAGGTCAGGCGCCCCCAGAATCGGATTACCTTCACCAGTTGTACCGTGGCAGGCAACACACAACTGGTCATACTGTAATTTGCCGGGATGGCCAGTATCAGCGTTGCCTGAAAGCGACATTACGTAAGCCGTAACGTCGTCTACACCCTGTGCACCCAGAATATCGCCCCAGGGGGCCATATTGCCAGTTCGACCATCGCGAATAGATTGTTCAATCTGCTCGACTGACCCACCCCACTGCCAGTCTTTATCCGTAAGGTCTGGGAAAAGTGCGGCCTGTCCCTGGGCTTCATAGCCATGGCAAACAGCACAATTTCGATCAAAAACCCGCTGGGCGGATACCATCGCCTTTGGATAATCGTGTATTTCTTCGACTTTCATTTCGGCAATGGCGTTTCGGCTTCCACCGAACTCCGCGCTGTAGACTTGTTCGTCTCTGACAACCTGGCGACCCGATGTCCAGTTTAGAATTCCCTTGTAGGATCCCAGCCCAGGAAACAGCATCAGGTATATCAAGGAGCAGACGAGACTGAGAAGAATCAACCAGAACCACCACATCGGTGCCGGGTTGGCACCTTCCCTTAGATTGTTGTCCCACACCACTTCTTCGTGGATTTTGTCCACTTCGGAATTGGAGAAATAAATGCTGTAAACCAGCCAGCTCAAAACCCCAAGGCTGACCAGTGTCAACACAACAATCCATCCTGCCCAGAACCCTGTCGGTAGTTCACTCATCAATATATTCGTCTTCTAGCGGTATCCTGGCAGCTTGTTCTGCTGATTCCGCGGTTGATTTCATAAAAACCCAGACCACCAGGCTGCACATGAACAACATGACCAACATATCACCCACGAAAAGGAACCAGGTCATGCTACGTCCTCAGAACCTGGCGGTGTTACTAACGGGTGTATCGACGAGATCATCAGTGTTCCGCTCCGTGATTGTCGGCCATGCTGTTATCAAACCCGGTGCCGAGCTGCTGTAAATAAGCCACAAGCGCATCAACTTCCATCAGACCTTCGAGCTTTGCTGGGGCCTCGAGAATATCTGCGTCAGTGTAGGGATCACCCAGGCGTTGCAATGCCCTGAGGTTAGCTTGAATATTTCCAGTGCTACTCGCAGGTCGTACCGCTAGCCAGGGGTACCCGGGCATGATGGAGTTTTCTACCACGCTTCGCGGATTTATCAGGTGAACCTTTTGCCAGGTGTCGGAATATTTGCCGCCGATTCTGTGAAGGTCGGGACCTGTACGTTTAGAACCCCACAAGAATGGCCTGTCATATACAAACTCGCCCGCACGTGAATATGGCCCATAGCGTTTGACCTCTGCCAGCAACGGCCGAATCTGCTGTGAATGACAAACACTGCATCCCTCGCGCACGTAAATATCGCGGCCAACGAGTTCCAAGGCACCGTAAACCTGTGTATTGCCAATTGGAGTTTTCAAAGATTCCTGGGTCAAGCTGGGGATAATTTGAACAAGACCGCCAATCGAAGATACGACGAGAATACCGAAAACCAGGAGCCCGGCATTATTTTCCAGCCGCTTGTGAAGAGACAGACCACTCATTGCGCTTCCCCGGTTGCTGTTATTTTAGGTGGCCTTACCCGAACTGTGGGACGTCCTTTCATTGTCATCACCAGATTGAAAATCATCAGCAACGTGCCCAGGAAAAAAGTAAATCCGCCCAACAGGCGCAACATATAGTAGGGCGGCATACTGGCCATAATGTCTTTAAAACTGAAACTGGGTTCACCAAATTCATCCAGACTTAACCACAACAGGCCCTGGGAAACGCCGGCACCCCACATGGATAATACATAAAGCATGGTACCTGCCAGCGCCAACCAGAAATGTATATTGGCCAGGCGCACGCTGTAAAGTTTCGCGTCCACGAGTCTTGGTACGAGGTAGTAAAACGTGCCGAATACGATTAAGGCATTCCAGCCCAGGGCGCCGGAGTGAACATGACCGATGGTCCAGTCGGTAAAGTGACTTACCGCGTTCACGCTCTTAATCGCCATCATCGGACCTTCAAAAGTCGCCAATCCGTAAAAAGCCAGAGACAGGACGATAAACTTTAGAGCCGGGTCCGTTCGGAGTTTCTCCGAGGCGCTGCTGACAGTCATAATGCCGTTGATCATAGTCGCCCAGGAGGGTGCCAGCAGAATCAGGCTCATCACCATGCCGAGATTCTGTACCCAGTCAGGAATAGAGTTGTAATGAAGGTGATGCGGGCCAGCCCAAATGTACGCATAGGTAAAAGACCAAAAAGCCACAACAGAGAGTTTGTAACTCCAGATCGGGCGATCTGCCAGCTTGGGCAGGAAGTAGTACAACATGCCGAGGAAGCCTCCGGTCAGGAGAAAACCCACGGCGTTATGTCCGTACCACCATTGAACGATGGCATCCTGTGCACCTGCATACACTGGGTAGGATTTTAGCAATGTCGCAGGCATCACCAGGCTGTTGACGACATGTAACATCGCGATGACGATGATCAATCCACCGTAGAACCAGTTCGATATGTAAATGGGTTTGATACGGCGGCAGGCGATCGTTGAGAAAAAAACGACCCCGAAACTGATCCATACTATCGCTATTGCGATATCAAAAGGCCATTCCAGTTCCGCATACTCTTTACCTGAGTTCATACCTGCCAGCAGAGACAATCCACCGCTCAGTACGCAGATCTGCCATAGCATTGCTGTGACCCAGGCCAGCCTGAGCGTTGGCAATGGAACATGGCAGGTTCGCTGAACGCTATAAAATGCGGTTGCCATGAGCGCGGAAACACCAAACCCGAAGATGATAGCATTCGTGTGAAGAGGACGAAGCCGGCCGAACGATAACCAGAATTGTCCAAAGTCGATCTCAGGCCAAATCAACTCCGCGGCGACGTAAACTCCGGCTCCCATTCCGAGCACAGCCCAGAGCATGGAGCAGACAACAAGGAAACGAACGACGCCGTCGTGGTAGTACTCGTTAGCTATGATCTGCTGGTTTTCGCTCATATGTTCATGCGCCTATCGATGGACCTAACCCCTCTGTCCAGAGGGCGACGGTGACGCCCAACAAAGTCACAAAGCCAACCAGCAACCAGCCGACTAGAGAGGAGGCCATTAACATGCCCTTCTCCGGTTCGATGTTGAGTGCGACCGGCAAACCAACGTATAACAAATACATGGCCCAGATCAGAACAGGTATAAATACGAGCAGGTTTATGAAGACATGTGGGTACAGATGTACAACGCTACCGACAGTCATGGGTACAGCAAGGATAGTCACCATTGCCATATGCACACCAAGGGACTTTCTTGCACCATAGGTCTCTGACATCCATTGTGATGCGAAAGCAGTAGAGACAAACGCGGTAAGCAGTACAAAAAAATACAACATACTAACGATGCGTAACTGGATCTCAGCCAGTATCAGTGGATTAGCGGCCCCAAGGTCCCAGCCATACCTGGAACCCCCAATGTAGGCGAACATGGGAGGCAGTAACGCGAACCAGACCAGATACTTAAAAAAAATGCGATATGGTGAGGGCTCAGCCCGCGAAAGATCCTCGAATGTTTCTTTGGGTCGGAACAGGACCCTGAGAAGCAGTGGGCCGGTATCAGTATTAGTGCGGGTTCCGTTCATGCTTAGCCATTAGCCACGGGATGCTTGTAGGGCAAGATCGTACAACAATTTCTCATGTCCCGCCATTCCTCGAATGGGTGGTCAAGACCACTGCATGGCGACGGAGAGTATCCACCCATTAGGCTAAGAAACAGGCGAGAGGCGATTCGGACCGCCAATGGCGCAAATCTGCTTTGTCATCAGCAGGCAGGGCGTTTTCGATCCTGTGAATAAGGGTATAGGAAGAATTAGCCACATTTATGGTTATTCCGCCAGATACACATTCCGCCCAAATCAGAGCTGGCTATATTCTTTGATCAAATCTGGTGGTTATTGATAAGTAAATCGTGCGGGTCACACAGTTATTCCCGTT
>JABJED010000073.1 GCA_018665025.1 Gammaproteobacteria bacterium | reverse complement strand
TGAACTTACCGACGACGGGATCACCTTCACCCCAGGTTGCTACGCCATCTTTAACTTCAAGCACTGCCTTGTATTCCTCACGTAATACCTGTTCTAGCGGAACATTACCTTCAACGATCTTGCCGTTACGATGTTCCAGCAAATTTACAAAGAACAGTTTAGATCCAGCCCCCAAATTATGCCTGGAGAAGTCAACGATGATGTCGTAACGCTCAGCAATAGCAAGCTGGGGTAGCGAGCCTTTATGCTCAAGCCTGTCGCCGTCGCCATCAAGATCAGTCTTGCCATCGAAAGCAATAGCATGCTCAAGGATGTTGCCGTCATTCGCGATCATATGAAAAGGAACACGATTCCATGAGACGTCTTGGCCCACTGCGCCCTCGATTTCACCTGTTGTACGACCAGCAACCTCTTCAACCAGCGCCACTTTAAAGTAACGGGAAACCGAACCATCCAGGATACGGAAACGATAACTACGAGCACGAACCTCCAGCACTGGTTTATACAGATAGTTAACGGTCAAAACGTCACCGATAAAACCATCCAAATTAAAGATGTTAAACCACATCTGACCTTCCTGATCGAAGGCTTTGTCCGCCAATACTATGTTCACGTCATAATCACGGTTACCCCATGCCATCGCGTCACCCGACGGGAAAGCCAGGTTAACCCCATCGTGTACAGATTCATTACCACGGTCTTTACCACTGTAGTAGTTCATCATCGCCGCATCGCCTTTATAGACATTCTGCGCGGTGAAATCGAACATATGGTCATGGAACCAGTGCGTACTCATGATTTCACGCTGATCACCACGAAGATTGATCCGGCCGTTTTCACATGTTTTAACCCCAGGGTTCTCATCATTAACCCACAGCGTCTCACCCGGAGCACAAGCATATGAAGCCTTTGGATCTTTCGCTCTGGTGTTAATGGTGTCGTAGCCGGCGATTTGCATCGGCCATCTATAATCATAGTACTGACCAGGAAAGAAGAAGGCATTGGCAAAGCCATCGCTCTCTGCCGGGTTATGACCGTTATGCTCATGGGTACTAAGGGTATGTATACCAAAACCACGATTGGCAGTCGGGTCAATGGACAGCGCATTATAATGACGGAAGACCACAGGTTCGCCGATTCGGGCCATCATTATTTTAAGCGGGAAAGTACCATCCCAGGTCCATAGAGTTTTATGGTCCTGGATAGGCAAGCCAGGGTGGAAGCGGGGTTCGATACCTTTCGTGCCCCCCTCAAGGTAATACAGACCACCCGGACCAAATTCACCTTTAGAATAAGTATGCAGTTGCAGATCATTACGTAAACCGCCGTTTACACGGGCACCGGCCTGCGCTGTCTTCACGTAGGTTTGAGGGTAAAACTCATTCCAGCGCTGGTGCGCCCAGCCCTGACCACCCGGACGCCCTTCCATCGGTGCACGATCGAGGGCACGTCCAAGAAAATCTTCAATTGCTGGGGTCCAGGGATTTAGATCAACTGTGTTGGAAAACTCCGAAGGAAACGGATAGATGCCTGTCTGCGCTAAAAAGCTATCTAACACTGCGCCTTCAGGCCCACTTGCTGTCGATGAGATTGGATCCTGATGAGGCGCTGGACCCGCAGTCGGTAGCGGGAATGGAACTCTACCGGCAGACACTGTCGGGTCCAGCTTCTGTGAACCAAACTCTTCAAAGCGCAAAAATGGTTGGGTAAACGGTAACACGCCAAACATCGGGCTGGCTGCACCACCTGTTGGCACATCATAACTACCGCCGGCACCTTCACTCATCAGGCCCGTGAAGCTTGAGTTATTTACCCCTATATCTGCATGTTTATGATCTTTAATTTCAAGTGCCCCTTCCATTGCTGGATTGAGATCCACCAGGGCTTCACTGCGTTCTTCGCTAACGATAGGCCCCGTGAAGGCAGATGGATCGTCTGCAGGGGGTGGCCCAATATAATCTTTGCTAATATCGGGTGTCTGGGTAACTACATCAGTAACAAAAGCACTATTTATCCCCACATCAATAGGTTGGTATTGAGTTTCAAGTGCCCCTTCCATTGCTGGCACCGGATCCACCAAACCATTACTGCCTTCTTCATTAATTACTCCAAGCGGCGTTTCCAGAGCAGCAGGAGCTTGAGCCGCAGCATCCGCTGGATCAACTTGCGCTACTGGATCAACTTGTGCTGGGTCAATTTGTGCTACTGGATCAACTACTGCTGGGTCAACTTGTGCTACTGGATCAACTTGTGCTGGGTCAACTTGTGCTACTGGACCAACTTGTGCCAGGCCTGCAACCGAGGCTTCCAGCGCAGCAATCACAGCAGGGGCCGCGACCGCCGGGGCAACGACTGGCGGAGGAGTCAGGTCAACCAGCGTGGTGGTAGAACCAACGCCATCAACGCTCACCGTCAGAGTCTCTCCATGGATGAAACCGGCATTACCGAAGATTGGTCGAACGACGAAGTCAAATCCACCGGCCAGCGGACCAATTGCATCAAGGGCCACCTCAAACTGCTGGCCGCTCTGGTCGGTGCTAATCACCGCTACTCCTGGTGCTGGCCCATCATTGAGCGAAGCAAAACCATGGATGATCAGCCGATCACCAGGAATGATTTCAACAGCCTCAATAACGACTTCAGTCCCCACATGAGGTATCGGTGCTGGCGGAGCATTGATGAAAATGACGACTGTATGCTCTTGAAGTCCATCACTGGAAATCGCAGAAACCTCAACGTGGTCGTTAGCTTCGCTCACGTTATTCAGGCTGGCTGGATTAATGGGGAGATTGGCAATGTCAAAGCCCGGTACCGGGAGAATATCGACAGTCGCTCGACCAATCTCGATCCGGGTGCCATCGGCTTTGACCAATTGAGCAATAACGAAACCTCCGACATCAGTTGTGCCATCCGCTTTCGTCAGATTGCCTTCCACAATCCACCGATTGCCTGGTCTCCACAGTGCTTCGTCAACGGTAAGCTCAGCAACCAACTCAGCCGGCGCTCCAGCATCCGTTTGAACCGCAGGATCCGCGAGAACAGTCGTATCGGTTCGAACTGTGGCATCTGCTGGAGTTGCAGGAACCGTAGTATCCGTTAGCGCCGCAGCTTCTGCTGTTGGCGCCGCAGCTTCTATTTGAGCCGCAGCATCTATTTGAGCCGCAGCTTCTTCTGTTGGCGCCGCAGCTTCTATTTGAGCCGTAGCATCTATTTGAGCCGCAGCTTCTGCTGTTGGCGCCGCAGCTTCTATTTGAGCCGCAGCTTCTATTTGAGCCGCAGCTTCTTCTGTTGGCGCCGCAGCACCTGTTGGCGCCGTAGCCTCTGCTGGGGCCTCTGGAGCCGTAGTATCCGCTTGAGCTGCAGTATCTGCTGGAGCCGCTTGAGCTTGAACCGTGGCATCCGCTGGAACCGCCTGAGCTGCAGTATCTGCTGGAGCCGCTTGAGCTTGAACCGTGGCATCCGCTGGAACCGCCTGAGCTGCAGTATCTGCTGGAGCCGCTTGAACCACTGGCGCCGCAGCAGGAGTTACCACTGATACAAACTTATTTAACGGAAAAGCATCAGAGATATCCGCTACACCATCACCATCATCGTCAGCGTCGGCGTTGTTACCCACGCC
>JABJED010000433.1 GCA_018665025.1 Gammaproteobacteria bacterium | reverse complement strand
TGTAAGTTATGGGAACATTTCTAGACAAATTTGAAGTCTGGATTCTAGACAATGCGAAAAGGGTTGTCTCTTCGTTAATTTTACTCGCGATCTCGGTAGGCATTCTTTATTTGTTGGTCGCTATTTGGAACTTTTCTGACTCTCCCGATATTGAAAATACTGATCGTTTCGAGGTTCCATCATTTGAGGAACCTCCTCTAGTGGCAGTGAAGGCAACGACCGTTGACGATAATAGGGGGCAACCTGATACCGATCCACAGTCTCCCGAAGCACCCCAGTGGAAACATCCCTACCCCAAGTACGCTAGTGAACTTGAGGATATGGTCGATGATCTAATGCCGCTGTACGTTGCGTTCAAAGGATGGGTCATCAGTGATGATAATCGTAGGAATTTGATAGTTCACATTGCAGACGCGCTAAAAGAGTTCAAAACAGCAGAGGCGTTAGAAATCGTGTCAGCGATAGGGCTTGGGCTTAGTGGGGACCTGGTAGACAAATGGCAGCGTGACGGGGTTCTATTAAGCGAAGACCAGATGGACGATGTTGTCAGTGGACTTGAGGATTATATTGGTGATTTCGCAGACTACTATGGTGATGCGGCGGGTATAAAGTGGGTTGATATAGAAGACATCGAATCCAATTCAGCAACGGATCCTTTGGTTGAAGAGTTCCTTAAAATGCCGACTAAGGCATATCTCACTGGAGTTCAGTCCGCAAACGCTTCACTGGACAAAGAGGCACGTCAGTCAGCGCTGGAGGCGAGGGAAAACAATGCCAATGCCGAATCGCAAATAATGATTGTTGCTGGAAGCATTGCCGTGATCGTCCTGTTTGTCCTGCTTTTGGTTCTGCTCAAAGTCGAGAACTCACTTCGAAGAAGCGCGGACGTCGCAGAAGGTGCAGTGGTAAATAACTAAAAAAATATAAGAATCACCCTCCCCCATAATGAGGGGAGGGTGATTCACTAACCGATTGAACGTTAGACGATGCGGTGGGACTCTCCCCCAACAACAGACCCGTTAAAGCGAGACTCGTAATCGGTGCGCTCCGTTTTCTTAGATCCTCCAGTCGCTTTGGGGAGACCGAAGACGGTAACGAACGAACTGAGAGTTCGTGTATGTGAACTTCTTGATCAAGGAAAGACCTATTCGTTCATTAATAGAATTCTCGGAACACCAAAATCTACAATTTCACGAATAAAGCACGAACGGGTATAGTCTGACACGTAAAGTGGTTTGACCAGGAAGATTCCGTGCCGAAACAGTCTTATAGAATCCCAACCGGAAACCGAGTAACGATCTCCAAGAATCTGGAACAAGAGATCAAGAAGCGATTTGAGAATGATAGGGAAAACCGATTTCAGTTGTTCTTGCTTTCGAGTGGAATTCGAAACAAGTACTTGAACAAAAAGACTAACAAGTACTCGGACGATTTTTTGAAGTGGTACAAGACCTCAGGGATGGTAGATCTTTTCGGTTTGATTCCAAATTTCACCAAGTATTCGAGTTCTGGTGATGTCATTCACTATGTTGGAAACCATACCTCTGATCCCGAGAAGTACCTCAAGAAATTACCTCTATCGGTTGGGTCCCTTTACGAGATTTCTATGATCTTAAAAATGAGTAAAGACCTTTTCAAAGTTTGTCTCCATTTCACCCCGACCCGAAAGTCAGTAGACGACCCGAAACACGAATGGGTTACAAAAAGACCTTCACTCATCAATAAGAACTCTAGTGAGTTGAAGATAAGAATTTGGAGACGAAAGTGGGAAAACCCACCACCCCCAAAAGTGAAGAGAACCGATAAGAGAACCTTACCGTTCGTAACGATCACTTGTAGTGGGGAGTTATTTGATTTTGACAAAAAAACTGGGGACAAGACCGGCGTTCTTGATCTCGATGAGGTAGAAAGTTTCTTCACGAAACTCACGAAATTCTTCAAGAAAGAAGCGCCCGACAAACTTCAGTTCAGGTTAGATGACCATATGGAGAACCTCACGGAAGGGTATTACAAACGAAAAGAACGGGTAGATCCGGGAAACAAGGTGAACAAAAAGTCGAAAACAGTTCAAAGATACAAGTGATTTAGTGATTTCGGGTCCGAAATGAGCAAGAAAGCACCGAAACCTAGGTTGAGGGAATCCACTCCATATCGCAGTATGGTTGAGATTATGCCTGAATTGATGAAAGACGAAAAACCCCCTAAACCTACGCGCAAAAAGTCACGATACCCAACCACCGTCAAAGTCCGCACCTGGACTTTTGGTGCCACAGAAACTTTTGCTGTTCTCATGAAACGTGCCTTGTCCAGCGACAAGGAAGGTAAGACTTTCGTCTACAAGAAGGGGCGAAAAACTGGGTTCCATAAGAAAAATTGGCGCTACACCGAAAACAGACAAGACACTTTCCCAAAACGAGAAACGCATAAGACCAGACTTGAATCTCAACTATGGCAAAACACCGTTGATTGGAAACAAGAAGGGTGGCGTCCCTATTTGGAAATATTGGTAGTGTTCAATAGTGACGAGGACTTGATTGATTTCTGCCGCGTCATCAAACAACGTCTGAGTCCAGACCAAAAGTCAGTGAACTTCCCGCTACAGAAAACGCGCCCTTACAAGTATGGGTGGAAGTCAAAGTGGAAAGATCCAAATCCAAAGTATCCCATTTACGTTGTTTCCAAGAATCGTGGAGACACTAGACATACTTCCAGATCGCTGGAACGGATGAACGTTCCTTACTTTATGGTGATTGAACCACAAGACTATGACGAATACGCATGTGTGATTGATCCTAAGAAAATCTTAGTCTTGCCTTTCTCTAATCATGGTGACGGTCCAGGTCGGGCAAGGAACTGGTGCTGGGATCACTCAATGTCTTTAGGATACGAACGACACTGGGTGATGGATGACAACATAGACAATTTCTATCGTTTACATGGTAACAGGAGACATCGTGTCCTTGACGGTGGAATGTTCAGAGTTTGCGAAGAGTTCGTTGATCGGTTCAAGAATGTGCCAGTGTCGGGTCTTCAATACAGATTCTTCTGTCACGACAAGCAAAACTACCCCCCGTTTGTCCTGAACACAAGGATCTACTCTGTCCTGCTGATAGAGAATTCATGCCGACATAGATGGCGTGGGCGTTACAACGAAGATACGGACTTGTCTCTCAACGTTCTGAAAGACGGCGACTGTGTCCTTCAGTTCAATGCGCTTTTACAGGGGAAGTTGGGAACTCAAGTTCTCAAGGGTGGAAACACAGACGAGTTTTACAGTGTTGAGGGTACTTGGAACAAGTCAATAATGTTAGAGAAACTACACCCTGATGTGGTGAAGACTGTTTGGAAGTTCGGGAGGTATCATCACCATGTCGACTACAAACCATTCCGGGACAACAAACCTGAATTCATAGATGGATACGACCCAGAGGACCACAGATCAGAGACAGATCTGTTCGGGTTCGAAAGGGTCAAGACCAACTAACTGGGACGAAAATTTCCTGTGATAAGAATTTTTTTCAGATTTTTTTCCATTAATCTTGCGCCACCACGAGAGTGTCCTGACAACTGTGTAAACGCCCCGTGACACTTCAAAGGTGAGCCGTTACCCGCTCACCAAATTCGATACTAAACCGGTTTAGCGCTGGCTTCCAGTTCCGAATCGGCATGGTCCATTTCTTTGATGCCTCCTGGATAGCCAAGTAAATCACCTTCACCGCAGATTGGTCATCTGGAAACACCTTCCGATTGCGTGTCGATTTTCTGACAACGCTGTTCAGTGACTCAATGGCATTGGTCGTATAAATGACTTTGCGAATTTCGGCTGGATAGTCAAAGATGGCGATCAAGTTAGGCCAGTTCGCCCGCCAGGATTTGCTGATCTGGGGGTATTTCTCGTCCCACGCAGCGGCAAAATGCTCCAACCTATCCTGAGCCTCAAGCTCGGTGCTGGCCTGGTAGACCTGTTTCAAGTCGGCGGTGACTGCCTTGTAGTCTTTCCAGGGAACCAACTTGAGGCTGTTGCGCACCATGTGGACGATGCACAGTTGGATCTTGGTATCAGGGTATTCAGCGGCAATCGCTTCCGGGAACCCCTTCAGGCCATCGACACAAGCGATCAGAACATCGTTAAGACCGCGGTTCTTGAGTTCTGTCAGCACGGATAGCCAGAACTTGGCGCCTTCTGTTTCAGCCAGCCACAGCCCCAGCAATTGCTTGTGGCCTTCAATATCAACGCCCAGTGCCAGGTACACCGACTTATTGATGACACGTTGATTGTGGCGGATTTTAAGCACGATGCAGTCGAGATAAAGAATCGGATAAAGAGGGTCAAGTGGTCGCTGCTGCCATTCGTTGACCGACTCCATTACCCGGTCTGTGACACGAGAAATCAGGCTGGGGGATATTTCTACGTCGTAGAGCTCTTCGATCGTAGCGGCGATGTCCCGCGTGCTCTGACCCTTTGCGTACAGAAACAGGATCTTGTCATCGATCCCTCGCGTCCGGGTCTGTCGTTTCGCAATGGCTTTGGGTTCAAACGACCCGTTCCGATCTCGCGGTGCTTCAATCTCTAGCTCGCCATGTTCGCTTCGAATGCGCTTTGCAGATTTGCCGTTGCGGCTGTTGCCTGTTCCATTGCCGCGAGCTGAGTGCTTCTCGTAGCCCAGATGGTCATCCAACTCGCCTTCCAGCGTGGACTCCCAGAACTGCTTGCGTAGGGCTTTGGTAAACGCCTCAAAATCAGCTTCAGACTTGAACTCACCAGCCACCTTGCCGACCATGTCCTGCACGTCTTTGTCTTTCATTGTTGATACCATGATTCATTAACTCCTCTAGGGTAATATGAATCACGGGATTTACACAGTTAGTGGGACACTCTCA
>JABJED010000011.1 GCA_018665025.1 Gammaproteobacteria bacterium | reverse complement strand
TTGCGCAGTTTCTGCAGGAGCGGATATTTGATCCGCTTGGTATGACTGACACGTCCTTTGTCGTGCCAGAGAAGAAGCTGGACAGGCTTGCCGCCAACTACGGGCGCCGGGCAGACAAAACACTCAAACTGCTTGATGATCCAATGAAGAGTGATTACTCGAATCCAAACCGGTTCCCTTCAGGGGGTGGCGGCCTGGCTAGCACCACAGCTGACTATGGGCGCTTCTGCGAAATGCTCCGGGGCGGCGGGCAACTGGATGGTCAGAGGATTATTGGTGACCGCACCTTAAAGCTCATGCATCGTAATCATTTACCGAACGGCACAGACCTTGGTTCCATCGCAATGGGATCTTTTTCTGAAACCGCCTATGACGGTGTCGGCTTTGGCCTTGGGTTTGCGTCAACGCTTGACGACGTGGCGGCGGGCACGATCGGTGCCGGTGATTATTACTGGGGGGGTGCTGCGTCCACCATCTTCTGGGTAGATCCTGTTGAAGATATGTTTGTCATTTTCATGACCCAGCTAATGCCTTCGGCCACGTTTAACTTCCGTGGCCAGATCAAGAACATTATTTATGGCGCCATTGAGGACTAACCGTTAGTGGCGGTCACCAGCCAGGTGGATGCTTCAAGGTTGATACCATTACTATCAGCTTTTGCTGCAAATGCATCCCGCACGGCGGCGGTCGCCTCTGCATGGCGCGATTCATCAAGGGTTTCAAGCAATCCGGATAGTGGACCAATGTTGCTCTGAAACCTCATCACTTCATCCACGGTGTCGCCCAGGTGAAGGTCTTTCACCACGGCTTGCAGTTTGATGTTGGTGAAACCTGCGCTGCCCAGCACTTTCCGGGTATCTTCCGGCACGCCGAACCGAAAAGGCCCAGGCGCTTCGGGATCTGGTGGCGGCGCATCAGCGGGCTGAAAAGGTTGCAAAGCAGCACCGGCAATAGACAACCAGGGATTGGCGGCGGGTAGTTGCCAGCAAAGAAAAACCAACCTTCCGCCCGGCACCAGGGCACTGCGGATGTTGGCAAACGCCTTGACCGGGTCAGCAAAGAACATCACCCCGAACCGGGAAAACGCCAGCGAGTGATCGGCGCTGTAAGCCTGGCTAGCCGCATCGGCAACAGAGAAGGCCACATTACCGGCGGCGTTGTCTTTTTCCTTGGCGCGATCAATCATCGCCGTTGAAATGTCGACACCCCAGACTTCAGCGCCGCTGGCGCCCAATGAAAGCGATGTTGTGCCGCAGCCGCAGCCGATATCAATAATACGATCGCCGGGTTTGGCGTTAACAGCGTCGAAAGCGACCGCCGTTAGCGGCGCCATCATGCGGTCGATGTAATCTTCCACATTGACCCATGCGGTACCCATGCGACCATTCCAGAATTCCGCCTGTTCAGCATTGTCAGACATGATTAATACCCGTCCGGAACCCAGTTGCCGTGGAAACCCGCCGGCACACGAGCAGGAATATGAATCCTTGCGATCGGCTCTTTGTCGAACGAGCGAGAATCAACGATGACGATTTCACTGGTGTTGGTTGCAGGCTGGTGAACATAGCTCAGAACCCAGCCGTCGTCTTCTGACGATCCGGCAGGGTCTTTCACGAACACGGGTTCGCTGCCCTGACCGCCGTCCAGGTCGTGGAACTGTGAATTGCCTTTAACAAGATCGTATTTCACAAAGCCTTCAGCGAAAGGACCCTTAGGAGAAAATGCAGCTGTATAACCGTAGCGGTTTTTCAGGCCAACCACCGTATCGCAAACCCGGCTGAAATCGACCACACGGTCATCAAGTTGGGTTTCGGTAACGGTGCCCTTGTCCTGGTCAATTACCCAGCGATACAGCATGGGTGGTGAACTTGAACCGGGCTTCATGGTGTCTTCCATGCGGCAGACGTCAACCACAATCTTGTTGCCTTCCTCGTACGCGTTTAAAGGATGGAACACGTAACAGGGGTTGATCTCGTACCAGGTGACATCGGCATCTGTGCCATCGCGGGGCATTACGCCCAGGCGGGCACCGTAGTTTTCATCCCAGACAATCGGCAAGCCGGTGTCTGCGATCCCTTCCAGATTCCACACCGCCGGTAAGTCCATGAACACCACGTGATTCCGGGTGACATTAAAGTCATGGATCATGGTAGCGCCTTTGACCGTGATGGGCTCCTGGGCCAGCAGTTCGCCTGCTGCCGATATGCGCAGGTAGGTCAGGTACGGTTCGGTCATGCCATAGGCGAACGCTAATAGTTCGCCCGTTGCACCGCAGGTCTTGGGGTGTGCTGTCATCGCGCAGGTCAGTTTGCCGTCGTAGTTATTGGGGCCAATTGTTTCTAGTTCATCGGACACAACGAAGGGCCAGTGGCCTTCCTCTAGCGCCATGATCTTGCCAGCGTGGTGCACCACATGCGTGTTGGCAGAAGACATGCTCAGATCACCCATCGAGGCCATCACGTCGGCTTCAGGGTTCAGGTACAGGGGCGTTTTAACGTAACGGTTGCGATACCAATTAGCGTTGCCATCCTGAATCTCGACACCGTGCAGCATGCCGTTGCCAAGAAACCAATGCGCGGAATAACCGGACTGGGGGTTTGCGCCATTGCGCAGCAGGCGGCCATTTAATGCCCTTGGGATCTCGCCGGTGACTTTTAGGTTTGTTTCGGTTCGCTCTTCAAAAACGGGTGCAAAGTTATCTTTTAGCCAGAATGGTGTTTCTTCCTGTTGTGCGCTCATATTCCCTCGG
>JABJED010000432.1 GCA_018665025.1 Gammaproteobacteria bacterium | reverse complement strand
CGAAATCAGAACCGACGGCGAGTGCCAGGACCTTGCCAATAGTCTGCGTGCGGAAATCGTTGAGGGGAGGGCTTTTGCAGAGGTCGCCAAACTATATTCAGACGATCCTGGATCCGCATTAGGCGGAGGAGACCTTGGCTGGAGTAGAGCCGGTACTTTTGTACCGGAGTTCGAATCGACCATGCAGGCAATGGATATCAACGAAATTAGCGACGTTTTTAAGACTGTTCACGGTTACCACTTTATTGAAGTGACAGGGCGCAGGGTGGAGGACTTCAGCGAACGCTTCCGAATGGGGCAAGCCGAAAACTACCTGAGAAACCAGAAATTTGACGAGGAACTCGATAACTGGCAACGAGAAATCAGGGACAAGGCGTTTGTCGAAATTAAAAACTAGGCTGGCGGTCACTCCCGGAGAACCAGCGGGTATAGGTCCCGATATTTGTCTCCAGGCATTTGAGCAAACGAACCAACTGGCAGAACTCATCTATTTTGTAGATCCGAACCTGATTCAAAGCCGGGCTAACGATCTTAAGATAGAAATTTCGATGAATGACGTCACCGCAGCGCCGTTTAATACTACCAAGTTCAATGTTCACCCTGTAATGGCTTCAGTCGCTGTCATTCCGGGCGTCCCCGATACGGGGAACGCCGGCTACGTTACCAAGACGCTGGAACAGGCGCTCTCATCCTGCCTTGCCGGCCAAACAGACGGTATCGTCACCGGACCCGTCAATAAATCTATCATCAATGACGCCGGCATCGCTTTTTCTGGCCACACCGAGTGGTTTGCAGACAAAACCGGCACCAAGCGTGTGGTCATGATGCTCGCTGGTGAGACTCTGCGAGTAGCACTTGCGACCACTCACCTGCCGCTAGCAAAGGTGAGCGATGCCATTACCCAAACTTCTTTGACGGAAGTTGCCAGCATCCTGCACAGCGAACTCGTCACAAAATTCAAAATTAATCACCCTAAAATTCTGGTCTGTGGGCTGAACCCGCATGCTGGAGAAAACGGGCACCTTGGTAGAGAGGAAATCGAAACTATCACCCCTGTTATTAAAGCCTTGCAGCACCAGGGACTGGATTTCGAAGGTCCACTTCCCGCAGACACACTTTTTACACCCAACAACCTTGCCCGTGCCGATGCGGTACTCGCGATGTATCACGACCAGGGTTTACCCGTCCTGAAGCATGTAGCATTCGGACAGAGCGTCAACATAACCCTTGGTCTGCCAATAGTCCGCACGTCCGTTGATCACGGTACAGCTTTTGATTTAGCAGGATCCGGACGGTCGGACTGCTCAAGCCTGGTGGCCGCAGTTCGCTGTGCCGCCGAACTATCTCTCTAGTCGTGTTACGCGCAAGAAAAAGGTTTGGGCAAAACTTCCTGGTTGATACAGGCATGATCCAAAAAATTATTGGATCATTCGATATCAAACCAGGCGACCATATTATTGAAATAGGCCCAGGTAGGGGAGCATTAACCCAGTCTCTAAGCAATAGTCGATGCGACCTTACGCTGATCGAGATCGATCGCGACCTGGCTGCCGAATTATCAGTTCGCTTCCCAGATGCAGGAATGATCAACCAGGATGTCATGACGATAGATTTCAATATGTTTGCGGGAGAACCCCTTATTCGCATCATCGGCAACCTGCCTTACAACATCTCAACCCCACTGCTATTTAAGTTATTTAATTCCGGGGAACATATCCACGACATGCACTTCATGTTGCAGCGAGAAGTTGTTGACAGGATGACAGCACTGCCCTCAACAAAAGCGTATGGCCGATTATCGGTGATGACTCAACTTCACTGCCATACCGAGAAATTGTTCGAAGTGCCACCCCAGGCATTCTCACCCCGCCCAAAGGTACAAAGTGCCATTATCCGGCTAACGCCAAACAAAAAGGCAATAGATGTTGACAGGAAGCTGCTTGAAAGCATTCTCATCCAGGCTTTTTCTATGCGCCGCAAGACGATTCGCAATGCGCTCAGGAAATTCCTGACAGCGGATGAACTCGAATCGCTTCACTTGAACCCTCAACTACGCCCTGAGAACCTGACAATTGACGACTACCTTTCCTGCACCCGATTCGTGGAAGACAGATCATGAACACCTACATTATTGGTGACGTGCAAGGTTGTTTCGACGAGTTGCAAAAGTTACTCAGCAAGGTCGACTACCAATCCGGTCAGGATCATCTCTGGTTCGCTGGCGACCTCATCAATCGCGGACCCCGCAATGTCGAAGTACTTGACCTGATCATGTCGGAACCAAACGTCAAATGCGTGTTGGGTAACCATGATCTTCATTTTCTTGCTGTTGCTACGGGCCAGCAAACACCGAAACGCAAGGACACGATCGAGGATCTGCTCAATAGCCCGAGG
>JABJED010000431.1 GCA_018665025.1 Gammaproteobacteria bacterium | reverse complement strand
TTTGGCCAGGCTAACTATGGTGCAGCGAAAATGGGGATGGTAGGTCTGATGAACAACCTCTGCCGTGAAGGTGCATCACACAATATCCATGTGAACTGTTTGTCTCCGGGCGCTGCGACCAGGATGACTGCGAGTGTCCCCGGCAGCGAGATTGATGCAGATGAACCTGACGAAAAGAGCCATCCAAAGTTGGTGAGTCCTGCCGTGCTTTATATGGTTTCAGAGGATGCGCCAAACGGACGTATTATCCAGGCGGCAGGAGGACGGTTTGCCTCAGATATGGTGTTCTCCAATAAAGGTGTGGAGCTGGACCTCGATGCGACCTGGGAAGATGTCGCAGAGAATTCAGACACGATTCTGGATGTGGACAGCGCCTCGTGGAAGACCACTTTCTGGAAAGACTAATTTACCGGGGCCGATAGAGCCCCGGTCGACAAATAAAATGTTACCGATGGTAAGGATGACAGTGACAATTAACAGACCAGCATGCCTACCATCGAATGTTTAACTTGTAGGCGGAAACCCTGCCAGCCAGGCTGCGCGGTATAAAAGGAGAACGTATAGTGCGTCTATCACTATTACTACTCATCGGGTTGATTGTTGCAGGCTGTGCCGCGCCTGCGCCAATGATTGACTTTGACCCTTCCTATAATTTCAGTCAGGACAGAACCTTCGCCTTTATCAGTGAACATCCCTTGATAAAAGAGGCGGGCGCCGAGGTTGGCAATCCCATGATTGAAGGCCGGCTGGTGCAGATAACAGCGAATATTCTGGCTGCTCGCGGGTTTACCAGGGTTTCTAATCCCGAAAAGGCAGACCTGGCGGTTGGCTTCACGTTGGGTGAGCGAGAGAAGATCCAGGTTGACAGTTACCCGGAGTTCTACCGCGGAGGTTATGGCCGCTGGGGCTGGGGTAGTGGTTACTACGGTGGTTATAGTGGCCAATCAGTCGATGTTCGCCAATATACGGAAGGTGTTTTATCGGTGGACATATACGACCCTCAGGAGCGTCGGCCAGTATGGCATGGCAGGGCAACCGGGCAGATAACAAAGAAGATGCAAGAGAATCCGACGCCGGCGCTGGAGAAAGTATTGGGCAGTATTTTTGCGACTTTTCCTCCGAGCAACTAGTCAGTCGTAGGTATTTTCGCGCTAGACCAGTCTAGATAATAGGTTGTGCGGGCCCCAAAAAGGCTTTTGTAAGTCGTGTCTTTATGGCTTTAGGCGTCATTTTGGTGCCCGGGAACTGACCTACGTTTTTGTAGTTTTTGTGAAAGTCCTCGGCAGAAATAGGCATTTCTACACCGCCGTCTCGCAGCTCATAACTGGTTGAGTAGGTAAACGGCCAGAGGTTAGCGAAGGGAATCAGGGCAAATATGTCTTCTATGACGCTGTTAAAGAACCCTATGACCGGGATTTTTTTCTTTGGACCAGTAGGCCACGCGTTCCGTGCGGTAAGTTTCAATTTGATATTGCTTTCAACGAGTGCGTAAAACTCTGGATCCCTGATAATGACGCCTGCCTCGGTGTTGAGGCGCGCAGATCTAGGGTCCAGGTTAAAAGAGCCTAACCAGACGATTTCATTGTCGAAGAGATATGTTTTCGCATGGATGCAGGCGTAGTGGTTTTTTGCTCTTTCGATTTGAGGTATCGGATGTATCATCTGATCGAAGTCGAGTGGGTTCGGTTTCATTTCATAAATTTGCCATTCAAACTTTTTCAGGTAGTGCTTTTTGTTTTTGTAGGAAAACGCGTAGGCATAGAAGTGATCTGCAGCACCAAGACTGTTCGTTGAGACAATGATATCCATCTCGGGGTTTTCCTTTCGAAGGTCGTTAAAGATCTTCTTCTTATGGACAACCAGATAGGGTGTCTGGAAAATTATTTTGTCGTGAGTATTTGAAATCAGTTCCAGAAGGCTTTCGGTGGTTTCTGCCAGGTCGTCGCCATCCTCGTGTTTACCGGGGTGGTCAGCGACAAATTCAATCTGATCCAGCCTTATTCCCTTTGAGCTTATGCGTTCATTGACACAGGCTGGCTGGGATGCGCATTTCGACAGTTCAGAGAACATGGCGGGGGCCTGGTAACCGTGGGCGATATCCGGAATTTCAATGCTGCCTGTCTCTATGGCTTTTCGAACGTCTTTCATGTCTTTGCTGAAAACGGCGAGCTCATTCGTCCAGTATTCTTCAAATGATTTGGACATGTCGCCGGCGACAGAACCGATGACAAGTATGTCCCTGTCAAGAAATGTTCTGTTTGCGCTGCGATCAAAATAGTCGTTCTGGTAGTTTCTTCCTCCAGTGATGCCGTACTGACCGTCGACCACCACAATTTTGTTATGCATGCGATGGTTGTATTTGCCAAACTGTGTTGCGATGGTAGTCGCGGTTTTGACTAGACCGATCTTGATGCTGTCTGCGACCGGGTTGTACTGTTTTATCTCGATGTTTTCACTGAGTTTGGCGAGATTTGCCACCCGATCATGAATTGCACGAACCGATAGGTCATCAATCAGTAGTCTCACTTTGACGCCGCGTAGTGCAGCTTGCCAGAGTTCATAAAATAGGAACATGCCTGTTTCATCCGGTTTCCAGATGAAAGTTTGTATATCTATAGTCTCGCGAGCATTTCGAATGAGGTGGACGCGGGCCAGTAGCGCATCGTCACCATGTTCCAGAAGATAACCATAGTTCGCCTGGGTCGTCTTAACGTCAACTAAATGCTCATGGTAGGGGTTATCCGGATAAGCAAAAATGGCATTGGCGAAAAATAAACCGAGAACAAAGGACAATGATTTTGGGAGCATATCGTATGTTCAAGCTAAGAGAGGGTGATTATCCATTGCCAGGCTGATGCTAACAACCTTACAGCAGGAAATAGCTTAGCTTTCATTTTTAAAGCGCTGTTTTAGGCTCAGCCTGAAACGCCATGAGTAGAACCAGATGAGTACTGCCAAGGTGCCCAACAAGTATCCAGCCGGATTATCGGTCAACGGCTTCAAAAAACGATCATAGCTGCTCAGCCATCGATCGGGGTTGTTCCTTGTCAAATAGAAGGGCAAACCTAGCTGCCAAAGATTCTTTGTTGCGTATCGACCGATGAGGAAAAAGTGAATAAGACCTCTGGGTACGCCTGGATAGAAAACAGATTCGTGTGTGAGTTGGAAGAGAGGCAAGAGATTGAGCGTGCCATCAGGTTTGTTATCTCGATAGGCCTCACTGGCTCCCTTGAAAAAGTATTCACTGTCCAGGTGGAACATTGCCATGATTAGTACGTTCAGGATGAGTCGCTCTTCGAGTCCTTCTTGTTCAAAACGTCTTGCGCTCGTGTAAAGCGTGGAAGGGAGTGTTTTGAATTGTCCATAATCCACAAAGCGTGCTGCAAATTCCTTATCTTCCAGAAAGTGGTATTTCTCTGAGAATCCTCCCATTAACCTGAAATCACTTGTGAAAATTAGCAGACCCTGATCGCCGCTAAAGGTCCCTTCCCGGTTAAGTTGCGTTTTATACTCGAATAACCGCAGACGTTCCCGAACCTCATTGCTATCAGTTTCAAAACGTAGTTTAAAATGTCCCGCGGTTCGTTTCGCGGCTTGCTGGATACATGAAAGTGACTGTGACAGCTGGTGGTCGTGTTCTAGCCGACTATCTGCATGCAGGAACAGCAGGTATTCTCCTGCTGCCTCCCCAGCCCCTGTATTTTGCTGGCAGCCCCGACCTCGCCGGGAATGGATTACTCTTGCGCCGTATTCCGCTGCGCGCAACGTAGTCTTGTCAGTAGAACCGCCATCAACGACGAGAATTTCGAGGCTGATATCCTTTTGTTCGATTAATTGGCCAAGCAACATGGCCAGGTTATCTTCCTCGTTCAGGCACGGAATGATGACGCTGATCATAAAGATCTATTGCCCAACGTGAAGCTGGTAGGGCATAGATAAGCCTGCGCGCGCGGCTTCCAGTATGGTGATATTAACGTAGGTATGTTTGGCGATAGACAAAATTTCCTTGTACGCAGAAATAGCCTGACCACGACGGCTCGCCAGATCGTGCAATTGCCCGTCCGTCAGAATATACCAGGCCACACTCCAGCCTGGGAGCTGGTCCCTGGCGTCATGAAATACAGGGTCAATTTCGGCAAATGTGCTTCTAGCGAGTTCGGTTTCGCCACGTCCGAGATAGGCCCGTACCTTCCATATCCTGGTGAGGCTTAGATCTGGTTCAACCGGTTTTGTGCCTTTATCTAGATAGTCAGAAATAGTGCGCAAGGTTCCTTCGTAATCATCCATGCTGATTAAGAGCGAGATAAGCCTTAGTTGGAAGCGAGAATTAGCAGGGTAGAGCGATACCAGTTGCTGAAGTTGAATGCTGGCCTCTGGTCTGAGTTCGGGGGTCTCGAGGAGGAGAATACTATAAATGTAGCGAGCCACATCCCTGTATTGATCACCATCGGCGATAACGTCCAGTAGATAGGGAAGACTCTTCTCGGAATTTCCCGTAGGGATAAACCACAACACCCGGCTAAACATTTTTATAAAGGGGGGCAGGTTATCAGCCACATGATAACCTACGCCCAGGTGCATTTTTGCATCTATCAGAGAAGGGTCTTTCGACAGGGCAGTCTCCAGATAGTCAATGCTCGCAGTGCCTCGCCTTCCTGCTTGATAGTAGTTTCCTCGCAGAGCGTTATGGAAAGACAGGACAAAGTTGGCCTGACCGCAGTAGTAGTTGGCTGTCGCCCCAAACTCCTCGTGGTCAATACGTGGTTCACACCACTCAAGTGTTTTAGTGGCGTGTTTAATCAGTTCTTCGTCGTACCGTGTCTGGGTTTCATCCCAGGTCAGCTGGGTGATGATGCTGTTTAGTGCGAACACGTGCCCAGCGGGCTGGGCATAACGATCAATGAGCTCGTTCTCGACGATCTTGGCTGCGACAAAATCGCCTGACAGACGAAGACGTGTGCCCTCCTTCTCCAGTGCATATATCGTTTCATCAGCAAGCGCAGAGCAGCAGGCAACAACGATGATTAAAAATAATGAAGTGCCAGAAATTATATGCATGGATTATATTGTAGCTTCTTCAGAGCTCTCGATGGTGGGATTCTCAAGTTGTCAGTGATCGTAGATGGATCAAATGTTCTTCAGGCGAAAAGGCAAAGCAACTTGTCACGGCAAGTTCCAAAACTTGCGATTCTAATCGCACTCGTTACTCGCCTGCGGTAGTATTTGGGTTATGTCTTGAGATATGTCGTAGGCTAGGCTGTACAAGCCAAGTTTAGCGTAACGTAAGGTGGTTTTTGATCGATAATATTTATGACATTGCAGTCATAGGTGCGGGGCCAGGTGGCCTGAGCGCGGCGGCGCA
>JABJED010000430.1 GCA_018665025.1 Gammaproteobacteria bacterium | reverse complement strand
GTCAGGCATGGAAATGGAACTGGTTGGCGAAAAAATCGGCAAAGACGAAGAGGGTAACGACCTGATCACCTTCGCCTTCGCACCCGTCTAAGTTAGTCAGGAGAAAACATTATGAGTGATGATGTAGCAATTGTTGGAATTGGAATGCATCCGTTTGGTCGCCATGAAGGCGTCAGTGGAATGGAACAGGGCGCAGCTGCGATTCGCACTGCTTGTGCAGATGCCAACGTCAAGTGGGCCGACCTGGAATTCGCTTTCGGCGGCAGTGTTGCCGCAGGCAATCCAGACTCAATGGTTTCCCAGATGGGATTGACTGGCTTGCAGTTCATTAATGTCGTGAACGGTTGTGCAACGGGTGGTTCCGCATTAATTTCTGCCTATAACACTATTAAGTCAGGCGCCTTCGATCTGGGCCTGGCGATCGGTTTCGACAAACATGAACGAGGAGCCTTCAGAGTTAACACCGGTAAGTCCGGGGAGCGGGATTGGTACGGCGGCAGCGGTATGGCGTTGACCACCCAGTTCTTCGGCATGAAGATCAATCGCTATATGGAAGAGTACGGCATTACCCAGGATGCACTGGCGCGTGTTTCTGCCAAGGCTTTTCGCAATGGCTCCATGAACGAGAATGCATGGCGCAGACAGGCATTTTCTGAAAAGGAAGTGCTGCAGTCCGCTATGCTGTCTTACCCATTGACCCAATACATGTTCTGCTCACCGGGGGAAGGCGGAGTCGCACTGATCCTTGCCAGAGCGGACAAGGCACACAAGTACACCAAAAACCCGATCTTCCTGAAGTCAGCCGTTGTGCGATCACGCCGATATGGAAGTTTTGAAGTACTTGCTCCATCTCTGGCGCTTGATTACGCAGATGGCCCGACGGTAGACGCATCGCAGAAAGCCTTCGAAGCGGCAGGCGTTGGTCCCAAGGACATCGATGTTGCACAGTTGCAGGATACCGAGTCAGGTGCAGAAATCATGCACATGGCCGAAAACGGCTTCTGTGAGCATGGCGAACAGGAAGCCATGCTGGCGAACGGTGATACTGAAATTACAGGTCGCCTACCGGTCAACACCGACGGTGGCTGTCTCGCAAACGGCGAACCAGTAGGCGCATCCGGTTTACGCCAGGTCTACGAAAATGTGCTTCAGCTTCGTGGCGACGCGGGTAAACGGCAGGTTCCAAACGATCCTAAAGTTGCCTACACGCATGTGTATGGCGCGCCGGGTATCTCCGGTGTCACGATCCTGAGCACCTAGAAGTATCTGAGATTAATTCGCAAGCCACTATAAAACGCCCTCTATATGAGGGCGTTTTTGTTGCCGCTGAAAACAAATGACAATAGTGTAACTAACAATCAGGAGGATCTTCGATGACCTTTAGCGTGACTCAAAGCAGCGCACCCTGCGGTGCAATTATCGAAGGACTCGACCTCGCAAAACAACTCAATAATTCACAGGTGGCGGCCCTCAGGCAGGAATGGTTGCGCAGTCATGTTCTGATCTTTCCAGACCAGGAGCTTTCCGATGATGATCTCGAAAGATACTCATTATATTTCGGGCACTTCGGGTACGACCCTTTTATTGCGCCAGTAGACGGCAGGGATCATGTGATAGCAGTTGAACGCAAGGCTGAAGAACAGGCTCCCGTCTTCGCAGAGGTCTGGCACAGCGACTGGAGCTTCCAGGAAGTGCCTCCCGCAGGCACATGCCTCTACAGTATTAAAATCCCCCCATTAGGCGGAGACACAGAATATATAAACCAGCACAAGGCCCTGGCGGAAATGCCCGCAGAGCTTCGGCGGAAAATCGAAGGCAAAACAGCCATCCACTCTGCCCGAGCCGGTTACTCACCGGACGGTTACTTCGGAAACGAAGAACAGGAAGCAGACCGAAGCATGCGCATTATTGTCTCAGAAGAAGCAAATGATACCCGGAGGCATCCAATTATTCGTCGTCATCCGGAAACTGGTGTTGAAGGGCTGTTTGGCTGTTTCGGCTATATCATTGGCATTGAGGGCATGAGCGATAATGAATCCCGCGACCTGCTGATGGAGGTTTACAACTGGCAAACTCGCGACGAGTTTGTTTACAGACATCAGTGGCAGGAAAACATGTTGGTGATGTGGGATAACCGCTCTGTGCTCCACAAAGCCAATGGTGGGTACGATGGTTACGATCGCCTGCTTCACCGCACGACTATCGCTGAACAGATTGTCGCATGAGCATTCTCGCTAAGCAGATTGCGGAACCTATCCGCACCCATCAACCTTTACCAACATTCCCGGAAGGCCTAAGCCTGACTAACGGCTACGAAATCCAGATTTCACTATCCCCGAGTAACGAACTAAAGGCTATTGTGTAGTCATCGTCCGGGCGTACATCAACTGCAACGCTTCGCCCATACCGGAAGGATGTTCCGTTTCGCTGAAATCGACAACCTGGTCCCAGTTTTCAGCGACCGCATCAATGCTCACATCTTCCGTTCTTGGATCAAGGTTCAATCCCACCGCCCGTTCCCAGCGAACTTTTTTGAAGGACCCGGCCGACGCCTCAAACATACTGCCAGACTCTTTGCAGTCCTCATGCGCCAGATAAGCGACAAGCGGTGCAACATAATCTGTCTTGATCGCGGTCTTCAGTGCTTCAGGGAAGTTGGCACTGTTCATCTCTGTGGCCCCGAATGGTGAAACACAATTACAGGTAATGTTGGTTTTCGCGCCTTCGTGTGCAATTGACTGCGCCAGGCCATACATCCCCATTTTTGCAGACGCGTAATTCGCCTGGCCAAAATTTCCATACAGCCCTGCGGAAGAGGACATCAACACAATTCTGCCACCGCCCTGCTCCTCGAAATGCGGCCATCCGGCCTGGACGAGTTTAAAGGATGTCTTCAGGTGAACATCCATCACTGCGTCCCATTGCGCTTCAGGCATTTTCCGCAGTGTCTTGTCCTGGATAAAGCCGGCATTGTGGATAATCGCATCAACGCGTCCGCATTCAGCCACCACCTTTTCTACCAGCTCTGCACTGTCTTCAACACGGCCCGGGAAGTGAATCGCTCGACCACCAGCATCATTGATCGCCTGAGTCGTCCCTCTGTCATCTTCCGTCGAGCTATTGATCGCGACGGTTGCTCCTGCCTGCGCAAGGCATCTTGAAAACGCATTGCCCAGCCCTCGACTTCCACCCGTCACCAGGACAACTTTATCGTTGAATGTTACTGCCATAATCGTTTCCTAACGTTCCAGTTGTGCAATATCCGGTATCTTGATTTCATAGAGTTCAATGACATTGCCACAGGGGTCACGACCATAAATAGCCGACGACGTATCTCCAAAATGTACTACCTCACCCACAAACTCCATCCCGTGTGTTTTTAGTCGATCGTACTCCACCTGAATGTCATCAACCTGCAGGGCAAAATGTGGATAGCCATAATCACAGGGCCTGGACCTCAGGTCCTTTGGCTCAGGATTTGTGTACTGCCAGAGTTCAAGAAAAGCATTGGGCCCTTTTAACATCGCCAT
>JABJED010000429.1 GCA_018665025.1 Gammaproteobacteria bacterium | reverse complement strand
CTGCGAAACCATGTCACATATCAACGAGGCCATCGCTGCGGCCAGGGCAGCTCGCAGCACCGGCAAACCGGTGATCGTCTCCTTCACATTGCATGAACAGAATCCCGGCAAGCTGCGCAGCGGCCAGTCCCTTGAGGACGCGATTAACGGGCTTGGCGAAGTCGATCTGGAAGGGCTATGCGCGAACTGCTCCCTGCCGGAACGAATATCCGATGCGATGCCTATACTCGCCAAATCAAACTTGAAGTACGTTGGGGGATACGCAAACGCATTTACCCATGTACCTGAAGACTGGTTGCTAGACGGGGAAAAAATAACCGACGGACCGCTTGAGCTCAGAGACGATCTATCGCCAGAAATATACTCAAAGTTCGTTGGCCAATGGATCAATCAGGGCGCTACTCTGGTCGGCGGTTGTTGCGGTACGCTGCCGTCCCACATAGCCGCCATCGCAACAAGTCTCCGGTCTCAATAGCAATATTGGGCCGTTAAACCAGCGCCGCCAGCGCATCCAAAACAGCATTCGGCTGCTCGGACAACATGGAATGGCCGCAAGCATCTAACTCAACAACTCTCGTATCACTGATTGCCGCCGCCACAGACCGGCCGGCGCTGGCTTTGGTCATTCGATCTTCAAGTCCAAGGATAACAAGCGTTTCTGCTTTCACCTGGGTCGCAAGCATGTCGCCGTCTATAAAGTCATTGCACGCATTGAGGTCAGCGAAATACACCCCAGGTCCCGCTCGCTCCAGTAGCCTCTGACCCGACAAGGTCAGCGTGAGACCCGGGTTTTCGTTACCACCCTGATGCGCGAAACTGCTGTGGCTCCAGGTATTCGCCATGTCGATCGCCTGATGCTGATTGGCCCGGGCTGCATCCAGCAGGGGATCAGAAACTGGCATTGGTGTCGAAGTACCCAGAAGTGCCAGATTTCGAACCTTGTCCGGATACTTGGCCGCAAAATTCAAAGCAACGAGAGACCCCATACTGTGACCAACGACAGAAGCCTGCCGGATATCAAGCTCATCAAGCACAAGGCACAACCAATCAGCCATTGCTTCAATACTCGTTAATGCTTCACCGCCCGACAGGCCACGACCGGGCAAATCAACAGCAATGACATTACGTCCCTGACGGGCGAAGTATCGAGCTGGCAACGTCCAGACGGTATGGTCAAAACCTGCGCCATGAACAAATAACACCGATTCGTTCTCCGCAACATGCTGACCGCTGCCCGTACTGAAAAATGCTCTATGACCCGCTACTGATACATACATTAAGCTCTCCCTGCCGCACGCAAACCTTTCTTCAGGTCAGCGATCAGGTCCTTGGTGTCTTCCAAACCCACAGATAGTCGGATCAGGCCTTCAGAGATCCCGGCTTTTTCCAGCGCATCAGAGCCCATCCTGTGATGCGTCGTACTGGCAGGATGTATCACCAGTGATTTGGCATCGCCAACATTAGCAAGATGAGAAAACACTTCCAGCGCCTCAATAAATCGAATGCCTGCCTGGCGACCACCCGCTAACTCAAATCCAAATACTGCGCCACATCCCTTCGGCAGAAGCGACTTCGCCAATTCGTGATCCGGATGACTCTCAAGCATCGGATGATTTACTCTTTCAACGCCTTCTTGCCGGGCAAGAAACTCTACAATTTCAGCGGTATTGGCCACGTGCTTCTGCATGCGCAGCGGCAGTGTTTCCATGCCCTGCAAGATATGAAAAGCTGTTGTTGGGCTCATGCAGGCACCGAAATCCCGTAATCCTTCCTTGCGGGCCCGGGTGATGAATGCGGCGGGACCGAACTCTTCCGAAAAGTTAAGATTGTGGAAGCCCGCATAAGGTTCGCTCATTGTCGGGAATTTACCCGAAGCGGCCCAGTCAAAAGTCCCTCCATCTACCAGCAATCCGCCAATAACAATACCGTGCCCGGAGAGAAACTTGGTCGCAGAATGCATAACAATGTCAGCCCCAAGGTCAATCGGTCGGCAAAGATAGGGCGTAGTGAATGTGGCATCGACCATCAATGGCAATCCTGCTTCGTGCGCAACTTTTGAGATTTCCGGCACGTTAAGGACTTCAAGGCCGGGGTTACCGAGTATTTCACCGAAAACCAGGCGGGTATTGTCCTGAATAGCATTCGCAAAATCCTGCGGGCTTCTTGGATCGACAAATGTCGTATCAATGCCGAACCTTCGCAGCGTGTAATCCAGCAGATTGTGCGTACCACCATAGATACTTCTTGACGCAACTATGTGATCTCCGGCCCCCAGCAATGTCGCCACGCCTAAATG
>JABJED010000428.1 GCA_018665025.1 Gammaproteobacteria bacterium | reverse complement strand
GGGCTACTTTTATCGGCAAACCCGTGTAGCACCGAGCCGGATTAAGAGACAAATCCTGGATGGAGTCAGAGCTCATCTGGGTAAGGAAGTCACCGAAAAGCATTTTACGCCAAGTTACAATCCCTGGGACCAGAGGCTTTGCCTGATACCTAACGGAGATCTGTTTAAAGCGATCAACAAGGGTGACGTCCAGGTTGTAACAGAACAGATCGATACTTTTACTGAGGATGGTCTGAAACTTAAAAACGGGGAGGTATTGCCTGCCGACATTATTGTCACGGCGACTGGCCTGAAATTAATTGTGCTTTCCGGAGTCGAGTTTGTGGTTGATGGGCAAGCGGTGGATGTACCTGAGACCTTTTCCTATAAAGGGATGATGTTTTCAGGTATTCCAAATATGGCGCAGACTTTTGGCTACATCAATGCTTCATGGACGCTGCGTGCAGACCTGACATCCGAGTATATTTGCCGTCTGTTGAACCACATGGATGAGGTTGGGATGAAGCAGGCGACGCCAACACTGCGCGCCGAGGATGCTGACATGCAGGTTCGCCCCTGGATTGACGACTTCCAGGGAGGTTATATGACACGTTCAATGCATTTGTTCCCGCGACAGGGTGAAGGACCTTGGCGAAATACCCAGGACTTTGCCGTGGACAAGAAAATGGTACGCAAAGCGCCAATTGCCGACTCGGCGTTGAAATTTTCGAACCCGATGGGTGAGCCTGGTGGTGCCTTCTCTAGTGCTACTCTCTCTGACGGGGTGTCGCAGAAAGAAAAATCGACGGCCTAGGTAGTAAGCCCGGTTACCGGCGACGGTTTTGGAATTCCTCGGTCGTGTTAACTCTTGGGTAGTCAGTGTTAGGTATTGGTACTTCAAGGAAGTCACATAGCGGCTTCCAGCCATTTTTAGCCTCGAACACCAGTAGTCGGTCGGCGGACACTTCGTCAATGACTGATTGATTGTGCCGGTTAAAGACTTCGATTACGTGGGCTCGGTCTTCCATTTTGTTATCGAAGATCGGTTTCCAGATAATACCCATTGCCCAGTTTCCAAAGGCCCTGAGGTTCTCGTCTTCGGAATTGACCATTGCACTGGAGCTCGGGTAGATAGTGTTCATGACGCTGTCGTACCAACTGTCCGGGTCTCTCAGCGACAGCAGGATTTTTGAGTCAGGAAAATGAGCGGCCTGCTCACGCCAGAGGTTGCACGAAGGCCAGTCAACGCTTGACTGGTACCCGTCGAACAGATGATCCCAGTCGATGTTGATGCCGCGGTGAGCATCCGCCCATAGCTGAATGTGGTCTGGATGCTGGCCTACCTCCATCATGTGGTAACACTTCTCGAAGCCTAATTGTTCCAGGGCCATTTTCAGAGAGAGAGTACCTGTCCTGCCAAAACCGGCACCAACTACTTTGATCGCCATAGTTACCACTTAGAAATCGATGCGAACGCCAAGTGTAGCAGTTCGATCTTTGTTGGGTCGCGCGCCATAAGGGTGTCGACCGAGGATGTCTACTTCACCGGTAATATTCTCAACTTTACCGTAAAGGTCTACTCTCTCCGAAAGAGCGTAATGTGTGCTGAGATCGACGGTTAGCGTATCGTCAGTTCTCTCGAATGCGTTGCAGGAAGCCCTGACACAAACCTCATCGACGAAGCTAACATTGATGTGGCTGGACCATTGGTCCTTGAGGAAGCCAACGCTCAGGTTGAATTGATGTTCCAGGATGTAAGGGATGGGATCACCTTCTGAGACATCACCAAAAAAGGCTGTATCTGCAACGTCAGAATCAAACTCACTGTCGATATAGGTGTAGGTGAATGTAACGGGAATATTATAATTGCCAGTCCTGATAAGGTCTGTTGTGAACAAGAATTCGATGCCCTGCACGGTCGCTGCATCTCCATTAAAGGCGTCGCCAATGGTGCAATCTGAACCAGATGAAGCAGTGCATTCGCCCAGCAGATTGTCGTAATCACTTAGAAAATAGATGGCCTCTGCAGAAATTCGCCCACTGTTATACCTAAATCCCAATTCGTAGTTAATCGCTTCTTCTTCGTCAACGTCTGGAGAATTGCTTGGGGCTGTGAATCCCTTGTGGATTCCTGCCACCAGGGTAGTGGATTCAGACAGGTTATAGAGTACGCCGAATCCTGGCAGCCACACCTGGGTGTCGTTGCTTCGCGTGTCGCGAATATTTGAATCCGCACGCGATGATGGGTTTGGTGTGCGCCCGTCTCGAGTCTCCCATCGAGTACGTTTTTGTTCGATATCTTCATAGCGTAAACCAGGTGTTAACACCCAGTTGCCAAGTTCGATGGTGTCCTGAATATAGATGGCGAGGGCTTCGGCTTCCTGGACCCTGTTTCCTGCATTGCCCAGTAAACCCAGGTCATCAAGAATAAGGCGTCCGCCTTCCTGGTGATAGTTGCTGTTGCGCTGCAATCGATCTTCTTCGTCTTCGTGATACCGGATACCAACTTCAATTTCGTGG
>JABJED010000427.1 GCA_018665025.1 Gammaproteobacteria bacterium | reverse complement strand
GATTCTTTTCGGTTGCAACAGCGATGGTGAAATCAATCAGTACATCGATATCGGCCACCACCTGTGCCAGGTCATCAGCAATGGAAACACCCACCTCACCAATACCCGCAACGATCCCAGCGTCCTGGCCAATAACCTGCAGGCCCGGTAGATCAACAGCCGCCGCCAGCGCCAGGTCCGGTGATTCCTGAATCATCTCGACCAGGGTTTTCCCCATTTTTCCGGCAGCGCCGACTACACCTACTCTGGGCACGAGCTTTCCTGAAGTTAATTAACGTTGAAGGAGGATAGCGAATTGAGACCGGCAGTGTCTAATCGGTCAAGGCGTCGACGAAACGCTTGACCCGGCTGAACCAGCCAGATTGCTGGGGTCTTTGTTTCTCACTGGTATGCTCGGCAAATTCCTTCAGCAATTCTTTTTGCTTACCGGAGAGGTTCACCGGAGTTTCAACAATCACCCGGCAGAACAAGTCCCCAATGCCACCGCCTCTTACCTGGGTGACGTTGACACCTTTACCTCGCAAGCGGAACTGCTTGCCTGTCTGGGTTTCTGACGGGATCTTGAGATTCACACGACCATCAAGAGTCGGCACTTCGAGCTCTCCACCCAAAGCCGCATCAACAAAGCTCACAGGTACATCACAGTATAGATGTTCGCCATGCCGGGTAAATATGTCGTGATCACGAACCTCCATTTGCACATACAGATCACCGGCCGGGCCACCCATCGCGCCTGCTTCACCCTGCGCACTGAGCCGAATTCGGTCGCCCGTATCTACGCCAGGAGGTACTTTCACAGACAGTGTCTTGGTTTCCTGGGTTCGACCCTGACCGTTGCATTTGACGCAGGGCTCCCTAATGATTTTGCCCTGACCACGACATCTGGGACAAGCCTGCTGTATCGAAAAAATTCCCTGTCGGGCCGATACCTGGCCCATGCCACCACATTGGATACAGTCAGAGGCAGAAGTGCCTTTTGCTGCACCCGAGCCATGGCATTCAACACATTCAACCAGCGTCGGCACCTTGATCGTTGGATTCCAGCCCTTAAAGGCCTGTTCAAGGCTCAAGTTAAGGACATATCGAAGATCTGCGCCACGACTGGGACCACCTCTGCGGCCACCGCCACCAGCGCCCCCGAAAATATCGCCAAAGACATCTTCAAAGATCGAGCCAAACCCGCCGCCACCGCCTGCGCCTGCGCCAGAACCATCGACAGCCGCATGACCAAACTGGTCATAAGCCTGCCTTTTTTCAGCGTCCATCAATACTTCTGCCGCCTCACTGGCCTCTTTGAACTTCTCTTCCGCACTCGCATCGTCCGGATTACGGTCAGGATGGTGCTTCATGGCAAGACGACGGTAGGCTTTTTTAATCGCCTGCTCGGAAGCACCGCGCTCTACGCCGAGGACTTCATAGTAATCTCGTTTTGCCATAACTCTTCTTTACCTTTCAATACAATACGAAACAACGCAGCTTGCACCGCGTTGCTCGTTGACTGCCTTGAAGTAAACCAGACGACTACTTCTCGTCTTTAACTTCCTCAAATTCAGCGTCCACTGCGTCCGGATCACCTCCGGCATCTGCAGGACCGGCATCAGCTTCCTGTTCAGCTCCTTCCTGGGCCTCAGCATACATGCGCTGCGCTAGAGAGGAAGAGGCTTCCGTCAGTTCCTGCGTTTTGGCCTCAATGGCGTCCTTGTCAGCTAACTTGAGCGCCTCTTCAAGCGCTGTGATAGCGCCTTCAATGGCGGTCTTTTCTGATTCCTCAACCTTGTCGCCCGCTTCTTCCAACGTCTTCCTGGTCGCATGAATCATGCCGTCCGCCATATTACGCGCACCGACCAGTTCTTCAAACTTCAAGTCTTCATCGGCATGCGACTCAGCATCACGAACCATTTGCTCGACTTCTTCATCAGACAAACCGCTTGAAGCCTTAATTACAATTGACTGTTCCTTGCCGGTGGCCTTGTCCTTCGCTGACACGTTCAGGATTCCGTTAGCGTCCAGGTCAAAACTGACTTCAATTTGTGGCGTACCTCGAGGGGCTGGGGGGATATCAGCCAAATCGAACTGGCCAAGAGATTTGTTCTGGCCCGCCTGTTTTCGCTCACCCTGTAACACATGAATAGTCACCGCTGGCTGGTTATCGTCAGCCGTTGAGAAAACCTGTGATTTTTGGGTAGGAATCGTTGTGTTCTTCTCTATTAATGCGCTCATCACGCCACCCATGGTTTCGATACCGAGAGACAATGGCGTCACATCAAGCAGCAGTACATCCGTGACATCACCGGCTAAAACGGCGGCCTGGATAGAAGCACCCAAAGCAACAGCTTCGTCGGGGTTTACATCTTTTCGTGCTTCCTTACCAAAAAATTCCTTAACCTTCTTTTGCACCAAAGGCATACGCGTCTGGCCACCCACGAGGAT
>JABJED010000426.1 GCA_018665025.1 Gammaproteobacteria bacterium | reverse complement strand
GCCAGTGCAATCCATCTGGAAATAGTCATTTGTGTTACCCCTTGGTTTCTTATTCGAACGGCAATCTGCTAGTTTGACGAATTGATGGGACAATTGTTACAGCAACGCTACCGGCAGCGCCTTGGCAATTGTGAAATCATCATAGCGCTTATCAATTCAGGAGTAATCCAATGACGGTTTTGTTCCACGAAAATCCGCGCAATGTGAACTGGGGACAACTCCGGGAGGATCTAACTGACGATGAATTTCATAATGGCAGGACAACGCATCAGTTAAAACTATCGTTCGAAAACAGCCAGTTGCAGGCTTATGCCAACGACCAAGAACGATGCATCGGCACCGCAAGAGCCCTCTCTGATGGTGTAGGCAACGCCTATATCATCGATGTTTGGACTCAATCATCATATCGGAAACAGGGAATCGCAACAGAGATGATGGAAATGATGATGAGCAAATGTCCAGGGCAACACATCTATCTGCAGACCGACGATGCCATACAGTTTTATCGAGACCTTGGGTTCAATGACCAGCCATTGGGCATGAGTATTGTCATTGGTGAATACCTGCAAAACGACACACGAAATTAGCTTCTGCTGAAACCCGCAGCAACCAATTCTCGCAAGCTAATGCTGTCCCACCCAGGATTGACCGACTCTACAAGCTTATTAATCTGGTTTCTCGGCGCACGTTTCAATTCTACTTCACGCTCGACGGCCTCTTCCACGCAGTCGATTGTTTCAATATAAACCAGCTTTTGAAGAACCCTTTTCTTGCGCAACCGACGACTGACCATAATCCTCTGGTTACCGATGCCAGTCACAAGATCCGGAGTTACACCGATTGAAAGATGTCGATGGTGCCGACTCGAAAGAATGTAAAGGTAGTAGTTCGCCATGACTGAAGTATCATCGATAAGAACAGATCCAAATATCGCTTAAAACGGTAACAACCGTAGGTTTAGAGCCACGCGAGAAGTAAGTGACTTCGGTTTACAGCCTGCAAGTGGTCCAAAACCCCGGAATACAGGTATCATGTCTCTGTCAAACCAAAAGACTGTTTATGTCACCAACTACGGACACATGGGTTAAGCTCCAGGCGCTCGCGGCTGAAGCCAATAGCATCAAGATTGCAGAACAACTCAATATCCCCGGAAGGCTGGACCGTCTTTCGGTTGATCTTGGGCGAATCTACGTCGATCTGTCGAAACATGCTGTTACCGAAGAAATACTACGGCTTCTGCTGAACCTGGCGGAAGAGTCCGGGGTACTTGATCACGCGCGCGAGATGATCTCCGGCGCCCCCATCAACGTCAGCGAAAACCGCCCGGTACTCCATACGGGGCTACGACACCCCGCCCCGCATCTGCCTGACGAATTCATCGAACACGTTAAGGAAGAACGCGCGAAACTTGACTCGTTAAGCCATCGAATCCGAAATGGGACCTGGACAGGAATCACGGGAGAGCCCATTACCGACGTGATTAACATTGGTATCGGCGGGTCTGATCTCGGCCCGAAGATGGTCGTGCAGGCGCTTAGGGAGTTTCACACGGGACCGCGAGTTCACTTTATTTCCAACGTGGACGGCGCCGAAATTCTGTCTTTGGTGAAAACATTGAATGCCGCTTCAACGCTGGTTGTTGTATCCAGCAAGACCTTCACAACGGCTGAAACGCTAATAAACGCCCAAACAGCTCTCGCCTGGCTTGAAACTGAACTCGACCTGGACAAATCCCAGAGCAGAACACAGTGCATCGCGATCACCAATAATCCTAAGAAGGCGCAGGCATTCGGCATACCAGAGCAACAAATCCTGACGTTCCCTGACTCCATTGGAGGCAGATACTCTGTCTGGTCTTCAATCGGCTTCGCGATCTGCATCGCACTGGGGTTCGACAATTTCAAATCTTTCCTGGCGGGAGGTGCGCAAATTGACCACCATTTCCTGAATTCCCCGCCGGAGACAAATGCTCCTTTGTTAATGGCCTTGATCGGTATCTGGTACAACAACTTCCTTGGAGCTCAGACGCATGCAGTGATACCTTATTGCGAACGACTGGGGCTGTTCGTTGATCATCTCCAGCAACTTGATATGGAGAGCAATGGAAAGTTATCGACACTGGAAGGTGAGTCAGTTGAATTAGAGACAGGACCAATTGTCTGGGGACAGACCGGTACAAACGGACAGCATGCGTTTTTCCAGCTTCTTCACCAGGGAACAAAACGGGTTCCCGTCGATTTCATTGGCACCATACACGACGAACTCAGCAAGCCAGAACATCATCGCGTTCTTCTCGCAAATATGATCGCCCAATCAGAGGCGTTAATGACCGGTCAGGTCAATGCTGATCCGCACCAGCAGTATCCGGGTAACAGACCAAGTTCGACGTTGTTATTGGATAAACTGGACCCTGAGTCACTGGGGATGTTGCTTGCGCTCTACGAGCAGAAGGTTTTCGTACAAGGCGCCATCTGGTCCATTAACTCCTTCGATCAATGGGGCGTGGAACTTGGAAAGCAGTTAACCAACAAGATTCTGGGCGGGGCAATGGACCATGATCCTTCAACTTCCGAACTACTGAAAAAAGCCGGGTTGTCGGACTAACGCTTGGCTGTCCTGTTCAAAAAGAAACGTGACGGTGTCATCTACGAGGTACGAAGCGCCGGAAATACCCGCCGTCTGTACACCAATGGTGCTTTCCATACTCAGTTCAACCCGCAACATCTGTTCACCAGTGGCGTGTGGGATCTTTTAAGCCTTCCGTCCCTTTGCCTGCCTACGCCGCCAAAAAAAGTGCTCGTCCTTGGCGTCGCTGGTGGTACGGTCATCCATCAGCTGTGCAAGATGCACAGCCTCGAACAAATCGTCGGAATTGAGCTGGATTCAACTCATGTTCAACTGGCTAAGGACTATTTCCAGCTTGATTACCCGAAGCTGGAAATAGTCCAGGCCGATGCAAGAAAGTGGCTGGAAACCTGTCATGACAAATTCGATTATATTGTCGACGATATTTTCATTCACGCCGAAGGAGACCCGAAGAGACCTTACGCCGCAGATCAACGCTGGATGCGACTGTTGACACAACACCTGACGATCAATGGCACACTGGTCCAAAACCATATTGATCACCGTCAAAGCAAACGCGCCGTCGGCTATTTTAGTGGTGGCGCCGTTCTCGAATTCAGCACAGAAAAATATGCAAACAAGGTACTGGCCTGGTTCAAATCAGGCACAGGAAAGGCCTTGAAAAAAAACCTCCGGAATGAACTGGAACAATGGCCTCGATCGACCACTCATCGGCTACGACACCGCTGCCGGGTGATCAGTAGGTGACTTCTTCCTGCTTGACAACGATTGCGGCTATTAAAAGAACGACCAACATAGCCAGGCAAATTTGGGCGGCAACGTTATAACTACCTAAGTGATCTACCGCGAGACTAAAGGCAAACGGACCCACTGCACTCGCAAAAACAGAGATCGAAGTATTGAACCCGCTGACCTCCCCAAGGTGAAGCGGACCAAAAAAGCGAATAAATGCAAGATTAGACGTTACGCCCCACAGGCCACCCCCTGTACCAAACCCGACCGCGAGCATCCAGTAACCCCAGGACTGATCAAGGTTTATCAGCCCACAGCCACCGACAACAAAACCGACCAGCATCACGATAAGAAAGGGTTTCAAAGGCCCCTTGTCCACAAGGTAACTGCCGACAAGGTTAGCCGCGGTTGCGCAAATAGCAGAAGGGAAAAAATAACCAAAGGCAACATCCCTGGGTAATCCCGCTTCAGCAAAAATGGCGACAACGTGAAAGGTCAGTGCCGTACCGAACATGGCGTGCATCGCAAGACTCATGGAGTAGATCCAGAAGACCGGAGACCGGCGCGCCTCTGCAAGTGACTTCGACGGCGCTTCGGCCGGCGCCACATAGGCACCTGAAGGTTTTTCGCCATCAGGAATCAAGCCGCAGGAAATGGGATTATCGCGCACGAAGATAAAAGCCAGCACAGCAAACGCCAGACCTACCAATGACGCCATGAACCACAAGGCACCGCGCCAGCCAAATCCGCCTATCATCATTGCCAGGACAAGCGGTGCCAGAGAAAAACCAAAAGATACAAAAACGCTACGAAGACCACTCACAAGACCCCGCCTCTTGACAAACCAGAGCATCAAGACATTACGCGAACAACTCGTCAGCACCCCCTGGCCAAAGAACCTCACACCGAAGAAGCCAAGCAGGATAAGGATAAAGGTGACCAGTGTATGGCCGCCCAGCCAGCCACTCAGGACATCGACAAAACTGATATACACAACCATCAGCCCTAATGCCAAGGATGACGCGGCAATCATGATCCGTCCGCCCAGCCTGTCGTACCAGCGTCCCGCTTGAGTCAGGAATAGCGACGACCCGATCGTCCCAAAGAGATACGCCATTGATAACTGGGTTCGGGTCAACCCAAACGCCTCGATGAACGGTTCCGTAAAAACAGCCATACCCATCGTCTGGCCAGGTATGCTCAACAAAAAACCCACTGTCGAAAACAGCCACACGACCCAGCCGTAGTAGACTGGAGATCGCTTGGGGTCAAACGGCCAGGTAACAGAAATCAAAGAGCTTCCTTGGGGGTAGCGAACGTACATCGAAAGGCGCGCAATATAACATGCTCATCTATCGTTGACGCGCGCTACAAGTAACAATAGATTGATGACAGTTAATTCTGGACGCAGAGCTGGAGGCTCCAAATGAAGAACATTTTGTTTATTACCGCTGATCAATGGAGGGCGGAATGTCTTTCGTCATTGGGGCACCAGGTGCAAACCCCAAATCTGGATGCGCTGGCAGCAGACGGTATGTTGTTCAAGCAACATTTCGCTAACGCGGTCCCTTGCGGGCCCTCTCGAGCGAGCCTGCATACGGGCATGTACCTTCAGAACCATCGGTCAGGCACGAACGGAACACCGCTTGATGCCAGGCATACCAACTGGGCGCTCGAAGCCCGAAAGAAAGGTTACGACCCCGCCTTGTTTGGCTATACAGATACGGCCAATGACCCCAGAGAGTTTGCTGCCGACCATGAGTACCTGCAGTCTTATGAGGGTCCGTTGCCAGGGATTAACCCCATCTTAATGATGGGAACCTTTCCTGATGCATGGGCAGCGTGGCTTGGTGACCAGGGCCATGATGTTCCTGACCCCAACTGGAAATTCTACACAGCCAAGGCAGATGTCGCCGAATATGAAGATGGAGGCCCGGTACCTGCACCGCTGGCCATTCCAAAAGAACTTCACGACACCCATTTCATGATTGACCGTACTATGGAGTACATCGATCAAAAAGACGGGCAGTGGTGTGTACATTTGTCACTGCTCAGGCCCCACCCTCCCTGGGTAGCGCCAGAGCCATATAATGAAATGTATCCCCCCGAGACATTGAAAGACTTTGTCCGCCAGCCAGACATGGCAACCGAAGGCGCCCAACATCCGCTGCTTGAAGCCTACCTGAACAAACCCCGCGTCGGTGCGCCACTGGACGATAATAAAACAGCCCGCCTTAAAGCCTCCTACTTCGGCCTGATGACAGAAGTCGACCATAATCTTGGAAGACTGTTCGACTATCTTAAAAAATCAGGACAATGGGACAACACGCTGATCATCTTTACATCCGATCACGGCGAGCAAATCGGGGATCACTGGCTTATCGGTAAAATGGGTTATTTCGATGCCAGCTACCACATACCGCTAATTATCAGAGACCCCGACGCAACCAATACAAGGGGCCTGCAGATCGAAGCTTTCACCGAGAATGTGGACATCATGCCAACCATGCTTGACTGGTTGGATCTGGATATTCCCCATCAATGCGACGGAAAGTCTCTTAACGCTATCCTTCGCACAGGTAAAATTCCTGATTACTGGAGAGATGCCGCTCACTGGGAGTTAGATTTTCGCGATGTGGAAGCGGGCGAAACCCTGGAGCAGTCACTCGGACTCACCCAACACCAGTGCAGCCTGAACGTACTCCGCGATGATCGCTATAAGTACGTTCACTTTACGAACCTGCCACCATTGTTCTTTGACCTGCAACAAGACCCTAACGAATTCGTAAACCAGGCAAACAACCCTGAGTACCTGCCGCTGGTCCTGGAATACGCACAGAAAATGCTTTCCTGGCGCATGAATCATGACGAACAAACCCTGACGCATCTCGCGCTGACTGACAACGGTGTTGTATCGCGACCTGCTCCAAGGTATTGATTGTACTTATATGAAGTCAGACGCTTTTAACCTTAATATCCTTGACTCGGAGGTTCTTAATCTCGATGGCCTAACCCTCAAGGACCTTGAAGTCTTTGAATCAGAATCGGGGGGGCAGACCCTTTTCAATCTTTGCAACCAATCACGGTCCGAAGGCGGCGCCAGAATTTTACGGCAAAGAATGTCAGCGCCCTGGTCGAACCCGGATCGAATACGCGAAACCCAGAACTCCCTCCACTTTATCCAGGAACACCGATCGATTTTTGACAAGCTGCCCTCCGCCTATGCAACGGGACGGGTAGGCCACTACTTAACGGACATATTGCCGATTGTGACCCACCATAATTCACTTGAGTTCGCGATCAACGCTTTCTCTTTATGGGCAAACCATGACACGCACTACAGAAGCATTGTGCGTGGCGTTCAAATCACCTGCAGGGTGATTCAGGGAATACGTGAGTTTATGTCACAGGCAGAACTGCAATCCGCCGGGGGAGAGCTTGTTCAGATTTTCCAGGAAATTCATACACTGCTTGAGCCCCCCGGTTTGTCGAAGGTACCCACCCAGGAGCAAGCAAGCTGGGCTTTCAAGACACTGCGACTGGATCAGGACTTTCGGATTCACGAGAAAGAAACAGTATCAAGGCTGCTGGCTCTCATTTTCGAAATCGATGCGCTTGTGGCAATGGCAGATGTTACCCGGAACAACGGCTACGTCATGCCGATCGTTGAAGAAGGCCCCATGCGCGTGATCGCAGAAGGTTTAATACATCCTTTCTTACAGCAGGCCGTCGCTAATCCGGTCAACATCAGCCAGGAACAGCGAGTACTTTTTCTTACCGGCCCCAATATGGCTGGCAAAACGACTTACCTTCGCGCCTTTGCCAGCTCGTTATACCTTGCTCATCTGGGCATGGGAGTGCCGGCAAGCCGCTTCAGCTTTGTGCCGGCCGAGCAACTCTTTAGTTCTATCTCGCTCAGCGATGATCTGAGCAGCGGTATAAGCTACTTCCGCGCCGAAGCTTTGCGCGTCAAGGCTATCGCTCAGGCTATCTCGAAAGGCCACAGGGTCGTCGCCATCATGGACGAGCCTTTTAAGGGAACAAACGTTAAAGATGCATTTGATGCATCGAAAGCAATACTGGAACGCTTTTCGACCAAAGAGGCATGCCTGTTTATGTTTTCCTCGCACTTGATCGAACTGAGTGAGCACATCAGCGATGCCGGAAAGATCGACTGCCGTTACTTCCAGGCTCAAGAAGGCGAAGGAAGACTTCGCTTTGACTACCTCTTACGCCCGGGCGTTTCCAGCCAGCGATTGGGTATGCGAGTGTTGCGTGAAGAAGGCGTATTCGAACTACTGGACGGCCCGTCGGAATAGATTCAATACCTTCCCTAACTGTTCGACTATCCTTAAAGGCCCAGGTTTCATCAGGACTGGCTATTGACCCATTCAATGCATCTTTCATTAAACAACTCAGGCATTTCATACTGCAACCAATGCCCTGCATCGGCAACCAGTTCGAACCTGACGTCGGGTCTAGCGTGCTGGAAGATATCTCGGCGCGCCTCAAGGTCAGGGTAGGCAGGCGCATCATGGTCGCCATAGATAACGAATAGGGGCGTCGTTGTGCCTCGCACGCCATCAATAACCAACGTACCCCTGGCATATGGCGGGCTACGAAATCGAGCCCGCGATGTATTGAGCTGCTGAATCGTGACCGCGGTATTGTCTATGCGCGAGCGTTGATAAAACATCAACCTGGCCAGGTTTTCTTTCTGAGCAGCAAGGACTTCGTCGCTGCTCATTCCAGACTCTCGTCTAATGAGCGGTTTCATGGTGACCCTGCGGGGTATATCTCCCACCGCCGCGGGCCCGGTTAACATTACTGACTTTAGCCGCGTCGCCATGTCCTTCATAACCATGGCGGTAATCGTGCAGCCCCAGGAAAAGGCAACCATGTGAAAGGCTGAATCGAACAATTGTTCCAGGGCGATCCTTGTTGCCCGGGCCGCGCTAACAGCATCCGATTCAACTTCGCACATCGCAGCATCGCCAAGGCCCGGTAGGTCAATCGCGTAAACATCAAATTGCTCACGTAGCGCGGGAATGTTTCTCGCCCAGTGCAGCCAGGACCCTGAACCGCCATGCAGCAAAACCACTTTTTCGGCACCTGCATTTTCCCACCGACGGATAGGCATTCTGCCTTCCCCACAGGGAAACCAGTAAACGACGGCCGCTTTCTCAAGGACAAGAATATCTTCGGGTAACACTTCCATCAGCTTATCTAGGCTTGCTCTATAGGATGAATCGCCTTAGTCCTCGTCATTAGCTGCCTGCGCAAAGTCGTAACAGAGTTCGCCCATCCGGAGTTCACCTTCCCTTGTCTGCAAACCCATTGCCATGGCCTTACGCATGTTCTGCTGAGCGCCTTTGGTCCGAAGCGTTTGCTGGAACAGAAATGCCTCCTCTAATAAACCGTCACTTAGCGGCATCTCTGCATTATTGATCGATGCCTTACATAGCGCGATAGCTTCAGCGGGCCAGCAGGCAATTCTTTTTGACAGAGAATCTACAAAACCGTCCAGTTCGTTCGCCGAATCAAAAACACGATTCAGGTAACCCCACTGAGCTGCAGTTTCTGCGTCAATATCATCACTGCCAAGGCAAATTTCCATGGCCCTACCCCGCCCAACCAGCCTTGGCAGTCGCTGAGTACCGGTTCCTCCAGGCAAAATACCAAGCGCCACTTCCATCTGGTTGATAACTGTTTTTCCCTTCAGTCCAAATCGCATATCACAGGACGATGCAAATTCGTTTCCACCGCCACCTGCTCTGCCCGCCATCTTGACGATAGTGGCCTTTGGCATGGTTCTTACTCGTTCGCACATCAGGTGAAAGTCTGAGAATTCCAGGCTCTTCTCTGCCGGCGTATCAATCGGAAACTCCAAAATGGCTTCCACATCAAAATGGGCTATAAAGAAATCCGGATCAGCACTCTGAAATACAACGACTTTAACCGATTCATCCTGTTCAACCTCACTGGTAAAGCCAACCAGGTCCATATAAAGCGGCGGGGTCATGACATTCATAGGCGGGTTGTTAATAGTGGCGGTAAGCACCCCCTTGTCATATTCAATTCCAAGTGTTTCATAGTCGTAAGCCATCGTGATTCTCCCGGGTTAAGCCTTGAGCCTAGGGGCTTCGTGATTGCGGGTCAAGGCCCTGCAGGCGCAAACTCACCTATCATCCGGTCACGTCACGACCCCGCTCAAGGAAGTCACCTTGCAATACGTGTTCTGCATTATCCTGCGCTTACCCTTGCGGTCCTTTCGAGCGCCCGCCGGCGACTAAATAACCCCGTCACGCTGCCATTTGTCTAGCTGGTCCGCACTAAACCCTAGCGCTGACAGGATTTCTGCATTGTGCTCACCTAATGAGGGTGCTTTTTCGGGCCCCTTCTTGGGCATTCCCTCAATATTAATGGGATGGCTAATAATATGCCCTCCAATAGAAGGATCATTGGGTGCAACGGCCATCTTGTTAACAAGAACCTGGGGGTCATCTACCATCTCTTCTATCCGACCCACAAGATAAGCGGGCACCTTGTGATGCTCAAATTGCCGCTGCCAATGCGCTGCGGGCTCCATCAACATCCTGGCCTGCAACGCATCATAGAAAAGATCGTTATTCGTGAATCGAGTTTCCGGCGTTTGAAAACGTTCATCCTGGAGCAAACCGGATAAACCCAGGCTAGCCAATAACGATACAACTTCTTCCGGTGTACGCACCATTGACATGATGAAGTAACGTTCGTCAGCAGTTCCCAGCATAGTCCTGGAAAAGCGCCGTTTGCTGGCAAGCTCGCGGTACTGCGAATAATCCCCGCCTACAAAGGCCGCCTGCGCTATGCATGAGGCGGACCAGAGTCCATTGGCTAACAATGAGGTGTGGACCATCGCGCCCTCTCCTGTGCGTTCCCGCTTGAGCAGCGCTGTGACGATCGAAGCATAAAGTGTGACTGCAGACGGATGGTCGCCCATACCGGGCAACGCCGGGGCAGGAAAGGCGTCACCATCCCTGACAAGGTCAGCCAGACCCGTCCGTGCCCAGTACGCCACAAGGTCAAAACTCTCCCGGTCTTTATCTGGCCCAGCTTCACCATAAGCACTCAGCGAGGCATAGATCATTGAAGGGTTAAGTGACTTAATGTCTTGGTAATTGAGGTTCAACCTATCCCGTAACGGGAAAGGCTGATTGGTGATGTACACATCACACTGTTCTATTAGCCGGTGAAGAATCTTGATGCCTTCTTCTGTCTTCAGATTCAACGAAAGGCTTTGCTTATTACGGGCATCCATGTCCCACATATAATTAGTCGAGGCCTGCGGCACGATAGCCATACCCGATAGGTTTCGGTAAGCATCACCAAGCCCGGGCATCTCGATCTTAATAACATCCGCCCCATAATCCGCAAGAATAGTTCCAGCCACCGGGCCAGCAATCCAACTTCCAACATCCAGCACTTTCAACCCATCGAACAGGGAGTCACTCATTTAACAGATCCTTTCATCACAAATTGAAGTCTATCAGAAGGCCGGGGATAGGATTCGAAGGCGGAATCCGTACACTGGTCGATATGCTGAACCTGTTCCAATCGAACCAGATGTCTGAACTCGCCCGGGCGTTCTGCGCGAGGAATACATTATTCAACGACCCATTTGAACCACTCACGGTGGTCGTTCAAAGTTTCGGCCTGGGACAATGGCTAAAGCTTCAGCTCTCCGATTATCACGGCATCAGTAGCAATGTAGACTGTATTTTGCCAGCCACCTTTCTGTGGAAGCTCTACCAGTCCCTGATTCCCGAAACACAACTACTCAATGAATCCCCTTACGACCGACATCGCCTGACCTGGCGGATCATGCGGCTACTGAAAGAAAACCCCGGGTTAGCCAGTGAAATTGACACTTACCTGGCCGGAGCAGGCGACAAGGACCTTCGATTACATCAGCTCGCTGCGGAATTGGCCCTGCTGTTCGACGAATACCTCATGTTCCGACCAGACTGGATCCTGCAATGGCAAAACCAACGCCGGGAACTGACCGGGCACGAGGCCTGGCAGGCTGATTTATGGAGCATCATCCAGGATGACCTGCAAGGTAATCAGGGACTACACAGGGCAACATTGCACCAACGGGTTTTACAATCCCTTGCTCGCCAGTCAAACAGTCAGCAATCCAACGCGACGCGCAAACGCATCAGTATTTTTGGCCTTTCTACCCTACCGCCGCTTCAACTACAGACCTTTGAAGCACTGGCTGAATCTACCGAGGTCGATATTTACTTTTTAAACCCCTGCGCGCATTACTGGGGAGATATTGTTTCTGAGAAGGACAAAGCGCGACGCTCAGTTCGCAGTCTATTGTCGACGGACGAGCCACTCATCGACGAAGACTACCTGGAGGTTGGCAATCCATTACTGTCATCACTGGGCAAACAGGGACGGGAGTATCTTGAACTGCTACTGGAATCCAACCAGGTGCACTCGGAGGAACTTTTCCTGGATCTTGAAGAAGCTACCGCGCTTGATGTCGTTAAGAACGACATCCTAAACCTGACCTTCGGCGGTGAGTTTGGCGCCGAATGCCAACCAATTCCGCGACAGTTCAACGACACTTCCATCCAGATCCATATCTGTCACAGCAGACTTCGTGAAGT
>JABJED010000425.1 GCA_018665025.1 Gammaproteobacteria bacterium | reverse complement strand
CAGCCAGTGAGGCCTCACAGGACAGTACACAGGTCTGTGTGCATTAGAAAACGATCGAGACGATCTAAAAGTCCTTGGCTTCCCCTGCAACCAGTTCGGCGCGCAGGAGCCAGGTAGCGACGAAGAAATTCTTGAGTTCGCAAAAAGTAAGTACAACTGCAATTTCCAGTTGTTCTCCAAAGTCGAAGTGAACGGAGATGGCGCCTGCGACTTATACAACATACTTAAGTCAGAGAAAGCCAATCCTGACGGCAATCCGGATATCGGCTGGAATTTCACCAAGTTCCTGGTCGGCAAGGATGGCAAGGTTCTCGCACGATTTGAACCGATGGTGACGCCAGAGCAAATCGCAGAGCAGTTGGATGAGCTATTAGCGTAACAACGGGTTTACCTGATCCCGCTCGCGGGGTCAGGTCGCTCTTTACACTCAAAAACCTTCGATCCAAAAGATCGCGCCTCAGGGGACGCCCAATTCAGTGACGTCGCCACTTCTGCAGTATGACCCGACAACTATTCGTGGGATTCAAGGGCGAATTAGCCGAGCATAAAAAGCTCACCCTCGAACACCGTGGCAATGACATTCGCCTCCCGAAGCGCATCCTCGCCGTCTTCAATAGGATCACGGTCTATCACGGTGAAATCTGCGATCTTACCGGCACGAATACTCCCAACCTCATCCTGCATACCAAGAACCGTTGCCGCATCAATCGTAATGGCACGCAGCGCGTCCACCACCGAAACTGACTCTTCGATGCCCGCAATGTTTCCCGCCGCATTCTGACGGCTACAGGCAATCCATGCATTTTTTAGAGGTGTCGCTGGCGCCATGGGAAAATCCGAGTGCAAAGCAACAGGGATATCATGCGCTACTGAAGTCCCAAGCCTGGACATCGTGTAGGCGCGCTCAAAGCCGACACTCTGTGTTGCATACTGTTCGCTCAGCTCAAACAGGTAATAAACGTTCGCAGATATCATCGCACCCAGCTTGCCAAGTCGGGCAACCTGTTCCGGGTTGGAAAAACCGAAATGTTCGATGGTATAGCCATGGTTGAACCTGGGTTTCTCCCGTTGCATGTTCTCCAGCGTATCAATAGCCAGCTCCAGCCCAAGGTCACCGGTACAATGGACATGAATCGCGAACTCAGCCTGCCAGTATTCACGAACAGTGACTTCAAACTCCTCCGGTGTCATCAGCCATTCACCATGGTGGCCATCGAGATAACCTGGCGCCTGCAGCATCGCCAGTTCCGAGAAGAAAGCACCATCAGTGAACACTTTGATGTGCTTGCCGTGCCTAATCCGCGACGTATCACTCCCCTGAAGCTCGTTGATATGCGCGACTACCTCTTTGTGCCCGCCTTTCAGCCGGGATGTAGTTGCCGCATGAGGCACACCTAACACTCTGAAGGGCACCTCAGGCTGATCAAGAATACTGACAGAGAGCGCTCTTTCGAGCTCGTAATCAAACAAACCAACAGCAAGGTCTCCAACAGTCGTGTGTCCGCCTAAATGCACAATCTGCTTCAGTCTGCTCAAGCCTGTCCGAATCCATTCGTCTGACATAATAAATCGGTTAAGTTTTTGGATGGCATATCCCAGACCGACTTCATAAAAATGGCCACGCTCGAAATCGATCTGTTGTCTTGTGCCAACGCTATCGAGCGTAATCTCAAGCAATTCAAGCATTGCGGAATTCAGGTAAACCTCGTGGAACGATCGATGCCACACCACCATCGGTCGCGTACTTGATATTTCATCCAGAAGCTCGCGGCTTATATCACCATGCCAGGAAGCGTGGTAACCCCAGGTAAAAAAAGGTTCATCACCCTCCATCGCTGCTTCCAGCTCGGCAATTTTTTGCCGATAACTCTCCTGGTCAGGACAAGCCGGAACCGTTTGCCAGGGCAGATCCCATTCGAGCGCCGTGACAAAATGCATGGGTAGCAGAACAGCCGCCATGACAGGATGTAGATGCGGGTCAATCAGACCCGGTAAGATAATCGCATCACCAAAATCGACGATCTCGTGTTCATCACGCGCCAGCCAGGGGCCCAGACTTTCCATAGAACCTACTTCGAGTATGCGCCCATCTCGCACAGCTACGGCCGTTCCATCTGGCCAGGAGGGATTCATCGTAATAATTTTTTTTGCGGTAAAGACTTTAATCGTCATTCGTTCCTGCCCTTGCGTTAAACTGCTGTCTTTCCCTGTTCCAGACGATTTTTGTGACCGACTACGAAGACAAAAAAAAGATGTTCGATAGTATGATAACGCTCTACGGGCGCAAACCTGTATTGGAAATACTATTGGACCCTGATTCCAGTATTTTTAGGCTACACCTTTCTGAGTCGAATCAGCGGGGCGACACGATCACCCAAATCAGGAAACTCGCCGACAAAAGAAATATAACAATAGTGACTCATCCCAAGGAAGCCCTCTCACGCATCTCTAAAAATGCTCGGCAGGATCAGGGCGTCGCTATCGACATCTCTCCTCCAAAGTACCTGTCTGTGGACCAGATCATTGCTAGCGCGGGCCAGATACTGGCACTGGACGGGATTACCAATCCCCAGAACCTGGGGATGATTATCCGCTCCGTTGCGGCATCACCAATGGACGGGTTACTGCTTCCCAGGAAGGGTTGCGCGAAAATTGACCCCCTGGTGCACAAGGCAAGCGCCGGCACACTGATCAAATCGAGCATCTACCATTGCCCGACGATTGAATCCGGGCTCAAGTCTCTTCGATCAAAGGGGTATCAACTCATTGGGCTGTCGGGCGGCGTGGACCGCTCGCTGAGCGATATCGGGAATGCTAATGAAAAAATCGTCTTTGTGCTTGGTAATGAAACAACAGGCATCAGCGAACCCGTTCTGGCACTCTGCGACGAACTCGCGTGTATCCCCCTTGAGTCGGGGGTTGAATCTATTAATGTTGCCATGGCAGCTACTCTTGTCGCTTTCCGCACGACCTTCAATGGCACCTGAAGCCCGAATTCCTTATCCTAACGACATGAAAAAAGAGGCAACTTCATGAGTGATATTCCTGACCATTGGCAAGTACGACGGCTTGCGGGTGCCTTGGGTGCAGAGGTTCACGGGCCCGATATCAGCAATGCCTCTCCTGAAGACATCGAAGCGATCAAGTCAATACTACTTGAACACATGGTGATCTTTCTGCCTGATCAATCTCCTACAGCCGAAGCCCATATCAGTTTTGGCAGGCATTTCGGCGATCTTGAAGGACACCCGAACTTAAGCAGTGACACCAGCCTTCCGCCCGAGTTATTCCAGCTACAGGCAAGTGAAGGAGGGGTCGCAGATGAATGGCATACCGACCTGACATTCCAGGAACAACCAGCGCTGATGTCCATATTACACATGGTCGAATGTCCGGACACCGGCGGCGATACGCTATGGACCAGCCTCTACGCCGCCTACGATGAACTGTCCGATCCGATGAAATCCATGTGTGATGGCCTGACAGCACTGCATGACGCGCTGCCTCACAACCGCCCCGAGGATATGACCATCCACCCGGTGGTCCGTGTTCACCCTCTAACGGGAAAGAAGGCGCTCTACGTTAACGAACACTTCACGCGACGGATCGTCGAGATGAACTCGACTGAAAGTGAAATGTTACTGAGCTACCTCACCCGCTGGGTCAGTCACCCCCGTTTCACCGTACGCTATCATTGGCGGCCTGGCACCATTGGCATCTGGGACAATCGATGCACTCAGCATTGCGTGCTTAACGACTT
>JABJED010000424.1 GCA_018665025.1 Gammaproteobacteria bacterium | reverse complement strand
GAGGAGCTAACGGCATCACGCCGGAAATTGCCTGGCAAAGATTCGCACTGAGCCTTAAGGAAAACAACAAGGATCTTTCCTCTTACCTGATTCGCTTTGTCGACAGGCAAGACAAACCGTTCGCGACTAACTACAGACTGGTTCACCTGAAGCCAAAAACCATCAAACGATTCAAGTCATTTAAAGCAACAAACATCCACAATCGCGAGATCATCCTTCATGGCGTAAAACGACTGTCCCGGATAGATCCGGAAGACGCACTGCTAACACTCGGCCAGTATGAGAAATTACAGGATTTCAACCCTGTTGAACTTGAGGACGCCTATGCCTATATCGGCGTTCGACTCGCTGGAAAATCCAGTGATCTCGCGCTCATTGCTTCGTTGCCGGTAAACCTGCACGAACAACCAAAACTCGTTGAAGCCCGAATCCGCCAGAGCCTGGAACAGGGTGACTGGAGCAACGTCATGATCCTGATCAACCTGCTACCTCAGGAACAGCAGGATTCGAATCGGTGGCAATACTGGAAGGCTCGCGCACTTGGTATCTCTGCCGACGAAGCTGACCGACAGATCGCCCGCAACATCATGATCGAACTCAGCAGCGAGCGATCCTTTTACGGATTTGTCTCTGCCGATATCCTGCAAAACCAGTACAACTATCAGGATGAGCCCAGCCCTGTCACGTTGGAACAGATACTGTCGCTTGAGGAAAGCCCGGGCATACAGCGGGCGCTCGAACTATTTGCCCTTGGGGAACGCTCACGGGCTCGCCGGGAATGGTATTTTTCTACCTCAGATTTCAACAACGTAGAACGGGATGTCGCTGCACGAGTCGCTCTTCGCTGGGGGTGGTACAAAGCTTCCATCCAGACGATGATCGATGCCGGGGCGTGGAATCACCTCGATCACAGGTTCCCTATCGCCTACGCCGATACTTTCATTACCCATGCTCGTCGCGCCAACATCCCGGTTCAGTGGAGCCTTGCGATTGCGCGCCAGGAAAGCTCGTTCATGACAGATGCAAAATCCAGTTCCGGCGCACTGGGTGTCATGCAGTTGATGCCAGCTACTGCGAAACAGGTGGCGGCTAAGATCGGTGTGTCTTACCCGAGCAACAGAAGCCTGGCAAGCCCGGATTTGAATATACGGCTCGGCACCAATTACCTCGGCCAGATGCTCCGCAAGTTCGACAACAACCGTATCCTTGCTTCTGCTGCCTACAACGCGGGTCCGGGGCGGGTGAACCAATGGCTGAACCCGAACGTGCCATTCGATGTATGGATCGAGATTATTCCATTCACCGAAACCCGAAATTACGTTCAGAATGTGTTGATGTTCTCCAGCATCTACAGCCGGCGTATGAATGAGCGCCAGCCGCTAATCTACCCTCATGAGCGGAACTATTTCTCGCCCCAACAAGTCAGTGCCATCCAGGCGCTAGGCGAGAAATTATCCGTAAAACCGCCAGAGAATACGTAAACACTTTCATGCTGATAGATATTGGTGCCAACCTCACCCACGATTCGTTCGATCACGATTTTGATGATGTACTGCGGCGCGCCCATGATGCCGGTGTTACCCAAATGATGGTGACAGGCTCGTCAATGCAAGGCAGCGAACAGGCCGCTGAACTGGCGAACCAGCACGAACAGCTGTTTGCCACCGCCGGAATCCACCCCCACCATGCAGAAGAAACCAGCCGTGAAGCACTTGCTACACTAAAGGGACTTCTGGAAACAGACAGGGTAAAAGCCGTGGGTGAAACCGGGCTCGATTTCTTTCGAGACTTCTCGCCAAGACCCGCACAAATCAAATCGTTCGAGCAACATATTGAGCTAGCCATCGAAACAAACCTACCCATGTTCCTGCACGAGCGGGATGCTCACCCTGTCTTCGCAGACGTGCTTTCAGGTTATCGGGATAACCTGGGTGACCTGGTGGTTCATTGTTTCACCGGGCAAAAAGAAGCGCTTTACGCATATCTTGATCTGGACTGCCACATTGGCATCACCGGCTGGATTTGTGATGAACGTCGCGGCCAACATCTATTAACCATGGTGAGGGACATCCCCGGGGAACGCTTAATGATAGAAACTGATGCGCCATACCTGATGCCCAGGAACATCAAACCAAAACCCAAAACCCGCAGGAACGAACCCCAGTACCTTAACGTGGTTTGTGAAACAGTTGCCGAGTGCAGGGGTGCCAGCATCGAGGAAGTGGCCAGCCAGACCACGCACAATGCACGGCGGTTCTTTGATTTACCTGCCCCACAGGATAAGCAAACTTGATCGTCCAGCTTTTTACGACCCTTGGATGCCATTTGTGCGAACAGGCGCATGAACAGCTACTGTCACTTACTGATGGCGGAATGGACCTGAGTATCGAACTGGTCGAGATTGCGGATTCAGAAGACTTGATGGAACGATACGGCATCACCATCCCGGTGATTCGGACCGACGACAGAGAAATCAGCTGGCCCTTCTCTGTGGACGCCCTGCGGGCTTTTCTTGAGAACGATACCTGATACCATTGTCTGCGTCTCTCTTTGACTGGACACCATCCTTTAAGCCATGCCACCGCTGTTACAATGCCACCGGATCTCGCATTCCATGGGAACCAAAACCCTGTTCCAGAAGTTGGACCTGACGATCAACAGCAATGATCGTATTGGTATGGTTGGTCACAATGGCTCTGGCAAATCCACATTACTCTCTATTCTGGAAGGCTCCGAGTCTCCCGATGCTGGTGACATCTCACGAAACAAGGCGCTTCACCTGGAGACAGTGGAGCAGTTTATAAGCCCTTCACTGCTGGACCTGACACTCATCGAGGCATTGGCAAGCAAACTGCCCGATGAAGAAATAATCAAGAGTCGGTACAGAGCCGAACTACTCCTCACCCAACTGGGGTTCTCGGATCACGAGCACGGATTCGTGGTGGCGGACCTGTCAGGCGGCCAGCAAAATCGGCTAATGTTTGCCCGGGCGATCATTACCGAACCCAATGTGATTCTGTTCGATGAGCCCACCAACCATCTGGATCTCAGCACGTTGCTTATCTTCGAAAACCACCTGAAATCAATGCGTGCTGCGTTCCTGCTTATCTCGCACGATCGCGAGTTTTTGGACTCTGTCACCAACCGAACTGTCTTTCTGAGAGACGAACACATCTACAACTTCGCCATGCCTTACTCGAAGGCGCGGGACGCCCTTGAAGAACACGATATAGCCGCCCAGCAGACACGAGAACAGGAAGAGAAAAACATTAATAGGCTTGAGGCAAGTGCCCACCGCCTGGCTGTCTGGGGAAAGGTATACGACAACGCAAAGCTCGCCAAGAAAGCCAAGACGATGGAAAAGCGAATCGAGCGCCTCAAGGAAACACAGACTTTTGTGTCCAGGGGCTCAGGGCTAAACCTGACTATCGATGTCAGCAGCGCCCAGGCCAATCGAATGCTTCATATCGAACAGCAGGATATCGCCGCACCGAATGGTAAACCGTTATTCCATATTGAGGACCTGATGATCAGGCCCGGGGAACGAGTTGCACTGCTGGGTCACAACGGTGTCGGTAAAACGACACTGATCAACCTGATAATGAACAAATATCAGCACAACAAAGACGGCGATGTCGTGAAGTTCAACCCCCAATCTGACATTGGGTACTACGATCAGGAACTTCAACTGCTGAACCCCGCTCTTGGCCTGATGGAAACACTTCGCGAGAACTGCGATGGCCCAGACTCAGGCCACAAGGCATCCCTGATCAAGGCTGGATTTCCATTTAAGGACCTGGACAAGAAAGTAGGTGTCCTGTCCGGTGGCGAAAAAGCTCGCATCATGTTCCTGATCATCAAACTTAACCGGCCCAACTTTCTGATCCTGGACGAACCGACCAATCACATCGACATCCAGGGCAAGGAAGAACTTGAAGAACAGATCCTGGAATCCAACGCCACGGTACTGATAACGTCACACGACCGCCGATTTGTAGACAACATCGCAGAACACTATGTCCTGATCAGTGACGGCCAGCTAAAAGAGATCAATCATGCCGATCAGTTTTACAGGAGCAACCCAACAGAAGGACAGAGCCGTAAACAGCTGGACAACACGCCGGACCACGTACAACTGGAGGATGAAGAACAAATCCTGGCTCGAATCGTCGAGCTGGAGGCCCTGTTAGAGGCTGATCTGCTAAGAAAATCCCGCTTCCAGAAGCCAAAGTCACAGGAAGTATGGCGGCAAGAACTGGTTCAGTTAAACAGCAAGATCTAATTTCACCCCATCCATCTCGACCCATACGCCCCCTCTCGCCATCTTGAGCGAAGCCGCTAGCCAGTAGGTAAAGACGATCGTGGAGAAGAGCAGCCATAAAAAAACCCCGCAACTTGCGGGGTTTTTTGTACCAGTGGCAAAGAGCCTTCAGCGTTACCTGGCTTAGCCTCTTGGGACCTAAAAGCGGTACCGTGGGAAAGCCGTCAGGTAAACGACCTAGAGCCCTATCTACATCATGCCGCCCATACCACCCATGCCGCCCATATCAGGCATTGCAGGTGCTGGTGAGTCATCTATTATGTCGGTGACCATACACTCTGTCGTGATCATCAGACCGGCAACAGATGCAGCAGCCTGAAGCGCTGTACGAGTTACCTTGGCAGGATCAGGAATACCAAAGCCGATCATATCGCCGTATTCACCGCTTGCAGCGTTATAACCTTCGTTATCACTCATCTGCTTGACTTTATCGACGACAACAGAGGCTTCCTCACCCGCGTTAGTCACGATCTGACGCAGAGGCGCTTCCAT
>JABJED010000072.1 GCA_018665025.1 Gammaproteobacteria bacterium | reverse complement strand
AGACAGTGTGCTGTAGTCGAACTGGGCCTGGGTTGCAATCAAGGCCAGAACTACCGCTGCGCCAAATGTGATGTATGAGGTCCGTTTCGAGTTTTTTGCGACGGCTCGCGATAGCAGGCTGGCGAAGGAAACTTCGGTCGCTGGGCGTGGATCACCGGATACTGCGAAAAAGGCTGGAATCAGGGTAAGACTCAACACAACCGCTATGATCATGCCGCCGCCTGAAATGATGCCCATCTCACCAAGGCCGATGTATTCCGTTGGTACAAAAGCGAGAAAGCCGATAGCTGAGGTGACACCACACAACATGATGGCGGGGCCAAGCTCCGTGCCGGTTTCAATCAACGCGCTCATTTTATCAAGGCGGAGCCGGGCTTCCTGGAACTTGAGGCACAGGTGAACCGCGAAATCCACACCGAGGCCAATAAACATCACCAGGAAAATAATAGAGATTGTGTTGTACTGACCGATCGCGATCATGGCAAAAGCGGCAGTCCAGATCAGTCCGACAATCATGGTGAGATAGACCGCTGCGACAATCCACAGGGAGCGAATGCCCCAGGCCAGCACGAAGACCAGAATAACCAGAGCCAGGGTACCTGCAAGTTGGGCGCTGTCCAACGCGCTCACAATCTCCTGGTGTTCCAGTGGCACTTGCCCTGTCAGGCGAATGGTTACATCGTCGCGATAAGGGTGTGAGAGACCAGCGATGGTTGATTGTAGTGCTTCGATGATCTTCGCATTGGGTAGGTCTTCGCCAAAATTTTGCTGACCTTGAATAAAAATGACCTGATAGAAGGTGTCTTCCTCAACCTGGAAAAGTTCGTCCCTCCATGAAATGGGTTTTGAATCGCCAGTCAGTGCCTGTTCTGCGGTCGAACTCAGGGCATCCAACATGCGGGTAAACCCGGTTGGCAAGGTTTCGTCTGAATTCAGGGCATCGAGTACCAGTTGGAGTACTGAACGAAGGGAGTCGTCGGTCGCGACAGCGGTCAGGAAAGGCTGCGCGTCTGCAAGTTTCGAGATAGTGTCGTTGAGAGTATCTGGATCAAGATAGAGCAGGGCGTGCTCCTGGGCGAACTGGTTGGACGCCGGGCTGTAGACTGTTCGAAACACACTGTCATTTTCCCTTATCTGGCTGGCGAGGTGCGCGGCGACAATCGATACCTGATTCGGTTTGTTGCCACTGACAACGACAAAGGTATTTTGGTCATATTGAGGAAAGGTATTAAGGAACGCCCTGTTCACCTGCTTCCAGTGCGTATCCTGGCGGATGAGAAGCGAGTTATCTGAATTCATGCTAAACGCTGCGATAGCGTAATAACCGGCACCTATGGTCAGGAGCATGGTGATCGCCATGACCAGACCAGCGCGATTCGATATCCAGGTAATCCAGGCGGTTAAGAAGGGGGTTAACATGGACTACTCGTCCTGTTCTGCCGCGTTGGCAGCTATATTGGACGATATCTCTTGCCGGACTGACTCAAGGCCACCCTTTTTGAACATCGCAGAGTAATTTGAGCGTTTTAGCGACAGGTCGCTGACCCCGTTGGCAACGATGTCGTAGATCCTCCAGGTGCCGTCCTCTTGCTGTAACTGGTAGTCGAGAGTGACGGTTTCTGTGCTGGTTTCGAGAATCGACTTTACTCTTACACGGTTCGTCGCGATGGTTTCCGTGGCCGTGATGCTAAACACCTGTCCATTGTCTTCTTTGAATCGCGAAGCATAGGTCGAGCTCACCAGGTCCTTCAGCAGGGCCTGGAGACCGGCTTGATCTTCAGCGTTAAGCGAACGCCAATGTCGTCCCAGTGATATTCGCGCGATGGTGTGAATTTGGAAGTGATCGGTTACAGCCGGTTCAACAACGCTAAGCCTGTGTTCATAGGAGCTACTTTTCATGGCGGTAGTGAGGGCCGCATGAAATGCTGTTACGACGTCAGAGGGCACCGTATCAGCGTAACAGGGGGCGACGCCCAGCGTCACCCAAAGACTTACTAGTATGAGGCTTGCAACAACTTTAAACTGTTTTATGTTTTTCAACAAATTCAATGACTTCAAGGTTAAATCCAGAAATTGCATTAAAACGAGTTGGTGAGCTGAGCAGACGCATTTTACTCACCCCGACGTCCCTTAGTATCTGGGACCCGGTACCCACAACTCGATAACCTCCAGCTTCATTGGTATGACGCTGGACAGGTGGAACCTCGGGGAAATGCTGTACATGACTCAACTCATCGGCCTGGTGAAATTCCTGTCCAACCAGCACCACGACACCGGATCCTGCTTCGGCGATGTATGCCATTGAATCAGACAGCGACCATGTGCTTTCATGCCCGGGCCGCGTCGTATTAAGTATGTCTCTGAGTGTATTGAGTACCTGCACCCTGACCAGACAGGGTTGCTCCTCGCTAATTTCGCCCTTTACCAGTGCGTAATGGACACATTCAGAAATATTATCCTTGTAAGTATGGAGTTCGAACTCTCCTTGGTGCGTTGTTACCTGCTTGGTATCGATTCGCTCAATAGTCGTGTCGTACAGATTGCGATATTGGATGAGGTCGGCGATGGTGCCGATTTTGATACCGTGTTTCTCGGCGAATACTTCCAGTTCCGGTCGCTGGGCCATGGTGCCATCTTCATTCATCACCTCAACAATCACTGAGGCAGGTTCATAACCCGATATTCGAGCCAGGTCGCAACCCGCTTCGGTGTGCCCGGCTCGGGTCAATACACCGCCGCGCTTGGCAATAAGGGGGAATATATGACCAGGTTGGACCAGATCGTCTGCTCGGGCATTTTTCGCGACGGCAGTTCGAACTGTTTTGGCTCTGTCAGCAGCGGATATGCCTGTCGTTATGCCTTCTGCAGCTTCAATTGAAACAGTGAAGTTGGTCTCGTGCATTGAGCCATTGTTGTCTACCATCAGAGGTATTTTAAGTTGCTGGGCCCTTTGTTCAGTGACGGTCAGGCATATCAGCCCGCAGGCATGCCTGGCAAAAAAGGTAATGTGTTCAGGCGTAGTCACGTCAGCAGCGATGATGAGGTCGCCTTCGTTCTCGCGATTTTCGTCGTCCATCATAAGGACCATCTTTCCCTGACGAAAATCTTCGAGTATTTCTTCAACCGTGTTGATGGGCACTGGTTACCTCAGGGCTGCAGGAAAATAAGTGGTGATTATACCGGAAAGCCTGATCCTAAGGAGTTCGTACCAATCAAGGCCCGCGCCCGTATAATGTGGCATTCGCAGCAATGACTTTGCCATATGCCGATCGATAATCAAGACTTTATTAAACGTCTACGCGCCATTACGAGTGACATTATCACCGATGAAGAGCGGCTCGCTGTCTATGAATCAGATGGCCTTACAGCTAAGAAGCAGTTGCCTGGGGTTGTTGTGATCCCGGATACCATCGAACAGGTGCAGGCTATCACTGCTTTATGTCAATCCTGTGAAGTGCCGTTAGTTCCCCGGGGCGCTGGTACGGGTCTGTCGGGTGGAGCTATGCCCCACCATGAAGGGGTGCTTTTGGTGATGGCCCGTTTTAACCAGGTACTGGACGTCGATACTTCCTTGCGAACTGCCACGGTGCAGCCGGGAGTGACCAATCTTGCCATCTCGGAGGCCGTATCTAATCTTGGTTTGTACTATGCCCCGGATCCATCATCACAAATAGCCTGCACGATTGGTGGTAACGTTGCGGAAAACTCAGGCGGTGTTCACTGCCTTAAATACGGATTAACTGTACACAATGTGAAACAGTTAAAAGTTGTGCTCCCGGGCGGTGAACTGGTGGTTGTGGGAGGGAAGGGGTACGACACGCCTGGATATGATCTTTTGGCGCTCATGCATGGCTCAGAAGGCATGCTCGGGATTGTTGTCGAAGTCATCGTTCAGTTATTGCCGAAGCCACCTGAGGTCGCCGTTATTATGGCGGCATTCTCTAATGTGATTGATGCGGCAAACAGTGTCTCAGGTGTGATCAGTGCGGGTTTGCTACCCGCGGGACTGGAAATGATGGATAAACTGGCGATACAGGCAGCGGAGTCTTTTGTTGGCGCAGGTTATCCCGAAGCGGCAGAAGCAATGCTGCTCTGCGAACTTGACGGTTCGCTGGAAGAGCTGGAAGAGCTGATTGAATCTGTTCGGGCTGTCTTCGAAAGCAATGGCTGCATTACCTTTACGGTGGCCTTCGATGCGGTAGAACGGCAAAAACTCTGGCTTGGCCGGAAAGCGGCATTTCCCGCGGTCGGCAGGATCGCCCCGGATTACTATTGTATGGACGGAACGATACCAAGGCGCGAACTCGCGAATGTATTGCAGGCTATTACTGATTTGTCTCATAAGTATGAGTTACAGGTCGCCAACGTATTTCATGCCGCTGATGGCAATCTGCACCCGCTGATTCTTTACGATGCGAATGACGGCGATCAACTGACACGAGCAGAAGCATTTGGCAGTGAAATCCTGGCGCTCTGTCTTGAAAAGGGCGGCACCATCACGGGCGAGCACGGAGTTGGTATCGAGAAAATCAACGAGATGTGCCTGCAGTTTAACCGCGATGAACTTGGTATTTTTCACGGTATTAAAAATGCATTTGATCACTACGGGATACTGAATCCGGGAAAAGGAATACCAACTTTAAGTCGATGTGCAGAGTTTGGTGCGATGCACGTTCATAGAGGGGAAGAAAGATTCCCTCACCTGGATAGATTCTGATGGAAGGGATAGAGGCGTTCGCGGAGTCGATAAAAAAAGCTGGAAGCGACGGCAGCCCAATCCAGATAAAAGGTGGGGGAACCAAAGGCTTCCTGGGCTATGTTGCCGAAGGACTGCAGGTCCTTACAACGCAGTGCTACGCAGGCGTGCTTGATTACCACCCCGCTGAATTGATCGTTCGGGTTAAGGCAGGCACCCCTGTAGGCACTTTGGACAATCTTCTTCGGTCTGAGGGCCAGATGTTGGCATTTGACCCGCCTGCGCACGATGCAACATCAACCATCGGGGGCGTTGTTAGCGCCGGCCTTTCAGGTTCTGCGCGGCCTTATCGCGGCGCGGCAAGGGACCACCTGTTAGGTGCGGGTATGGTGCTGCATGATGGCGCGTATTGCGAATTTGGTGGTCAGGTGATGAAGAATGTGGCGGGGTACGACGTTTCGCGACTGGTTTGTGGTGCCTATGGAACGTTGGGCTTGCTAGCTGATTTAAGCCTGAAAGTTGTTCCTGCGCCCGAACTGGAGAAAACAATCACTCGGGAATGCTCCAGCGATGTGGCGCGCGAGACAGTCAAGTTATTATGTAACAGGGTTAGTTCCCTAAGTGCGAGTTGTTACTCCGGTGGCACTCTCAGTGTGCGATTGTCCGGTAATGAACAGGCAGTAAAGGCAACAGAAGAAATGCTTGAGGGTAACCTGGGAGACAACGCTTTCTGGGCCCTACTCGATGCGCAGGCACTTCCTGCATTTCAAAATGCTGTGGATGTCTGGAGGTTATCTACCGATGCTGATGAACCATTGTTCGATTATGATTTTGCAATATTGGATTGGGGGTTCGCCCAGCGCTGGTTGTTCGACCCGAAATCGGATCCACGAGTTGGCTATGCAGGGTCCGGGCACTGGACCAGAGTCCGGCATGATAAAGACCGATTTGAAGCAGAGGTATTTCAACCTTTGTCGGCTCTGGAATTCGCGCTTCATCGTAGACTTAAATCGACTTTTGATCCTGGTGGCATTTTTAACCCAGGGCGTATGTATCGTAAGGAAGGCCTCTAGTGCAGACCAATATCCATCCAGACCTGATCGCGCTGCCCAAAGTGCAGGAGGCGGATGCCATACTGCGCAAATGTGTGCACTGCGGGTTTTGTACAGCCACTTGTCCAACCTATCAATTGCTCGGCGATGAACTAGATGGACCTCGCGGGCGCATCTACCTCATCAAAAATTTGCTGGAAGAAAACACCATCTCTGATGACAGTATTGTTCATCTGGATCGCTGTCTGACGTGTCGCGCTTGTGAGACAACCTGTCCTTCCGGGGTTGAGTACGGGCGGCTTCTCGATATCGGCCGGGAGTTTGTGCAGGACCATGCAAACCGGTCGCTTCGATCACGCCTGTTAACGTTCGCGCTTCGTCTGGTTGTACCGCGACCACTCCTGTTTGCGCCTCTATTGAAGTTAGGGCAGTTTTTCAGGCCACTGCTGCCAGCCTTTATACAGAGTCATGTCCCGACCAAAATGCCGGTCTTGCATCAGGTCGAGCCCGTCATAGGTGCGAAGGTTGTTCTATTGTCAGGTTGTGTCCAGTCTGCTGCGACACCTAATGTGGTTGCCTCTTTATTGAAGGTCCTGCATCACCAGGGTATGGATGCGGAAGTTTTCCATGAAGGCTGTTGTGGTGCGTTGGATTATCACTTGTCTGCACATGAAGCAGGTATGCAGAGAATGAAAGCCGTTATCGATCAACTTTATCCGCGTATTGATCACATTGACTACATTGTTTCCTCAGCGACCGGTTGCGGTGTAACGATCAGGGATTACCCGGAAATGCTGCAATATGACGCTGAATATCGTGACAAGGCGAGCGCGATTGTAGACAAGTTAGTTGATCCCATTGAAATAGTTAGCGGTGAGGCAATTGAAGTAACAACGACACGAGTAGCAGTGCATACGCCCTGTTCGATGCAACACGGGCTTGGTCTGACCGGTGCTGTTGAAAAACTACTCGGTGACACTGGATTTGACATTACTCCTCACAGAGAGGGGCATCTTTGCTGCGGTTCTGCGGGAACTTACTCGGTTCTGCAGCCTGAACTTTCTCAGCAACTCAAAGCGCGAAAGCTGAATGTTCTGGGCGAAGGGAAACCGGACGTTATCGTGACGGCTAATGTAGGCTGTCAATTACAGCTAAAAGAGGGCGCGAACGTCCCTGTGATGCATTGGCTCGAGTTGCTCGCAGAGCAGATCTAGAAGCCTTTCAGTAATACGATGTTGCCGTTGCTTGAAGCGAACCGGTGTTGGGCGAGTGTTTGGTACTCCTCTGATTGATACCAGGCCATGGCGCTTTCCTCTGACGGAAACTCGATCAACACCGTTCTGGAAACCGGCCATTTTCCTTCAATGAGTTTCGGTGCTTCGTCAACAGAGAGCATTTTACCGTCGTATTGGCTGAAAATTTCCATGAACCCAGCCTCGTACTTCGAATACTCCTCTCGGTTATCGATATCAATTCGTGCGATTAAATAATGGGTCATGTTGAAATTATCCCCGCCTGAGCATAAAGCCACCAGAGTAGCCCCTTTTGGGCATGCAGGCGATTTTCGGCTTGTTCGAAGATGATGGACCGCGAGTCGCGGACCATCTCGGGTGTTATCTCGTAGCCATCATGTATTGGCATGTCGTGCATGATTTTGCAGTCGATACCTCTTACCAGAGCCTCGTTGATCTGGTAGGGCGCCATTTGCTTTACACGGGCTTCTTTTTCATCCTTGAAGTCCGGGTTGTTGAAATACTGCATATCGATCCAGGTGTCCGTGTAGACAAAGTCGGCAGTAGCGATAACTTCTTTCGGGTCGGTGACGTGCTGAATTCGATCTGATGAACGGATGATGGACTGAATGTCTGCATCCAGGCTTTCACCATTGTCATCGTTTTCAGGGGTCGCGATCGATAGCTGAATTCCGAGTTTACTGCAGATCACAGCAAGAGAGTTGGATACGTTGTTCTGGACCCCTACATAGACCAGGTGCGCTGAGGACAGGTCGCCATTGTAGTGCTCGGAGACCGTCAGGATGTCCGTCAGGGCCTGGCACGGATGGAATTTTTCACAGCATCCATTGATCACGGGCACCTGACTGGCAGCGATAATTTTTTCCAGATCCGAGTGGTGCATTAACCGCGCCATGATGCAGCTGACATTGCGCGAAAGGTATTCGGTTTCGTATTCGATTCCAGATAAAACAAAGTTCGAAGTCATCCAGTCGACAAAAATGGCGTGGCCACCGAGTTCTGTCATGGCGACTTCAAAAGACACCCGGGTTCTGGTGCTGGTTTTCTGGAACAGCATGGCGAGGGATTCGCCCGCGAGCAACTGGCTGTGCGCTTTCGGATTAGCCTTGATGGTTGCAGCGCGTTCCAGAATATCCTGAATCTCTTCCGTGCTGAGGTCTTTAAGGTTAGGTATGTGTCTCATTTCCAAAATCCAAAAAAAAAAGCCGGCTAGGCGGGCTTTGTTTTAGTCTTGATCAAGAATCGCAAGCTACCGGATAGCGGTCGATTTGTACAGCGATGTGTGAATCACGCGTTACATCTATGGTAGCGTGGTTGTATGTGCGGCCGATTTAACATCATTGACGATCCACTGACCCAGATGATTATGGAGGTTGTCGGGGGCGATGTCCCCTGGGCCGTGACAACGGAGTACAACATTGCGCCGACTCAGACGGTGCCTGTGCTTCGGCATTCAGACGAGGAAGGTTGGGACATGCCTTCCATGAGGTGGTGGCTGGTCCCTTCCTGGTCGCCGGAACCCGGCACCAAATACAGCATGTTCAATGCGAAGTCCGAGACTCTGACAACGAGCAGGGCCTATAAAGAGCCCTTCAAGAGGCGCAGGTGCGTCATTCCTGCGTCGGGTTACTACGAATGGAAAAAAGACGGTTCCATCAAGGTCCCTTACTACATTGAACCCGTGAGCGAACCGGGCTTTGCTTTCGCCGGGCTATGGGACAGGTGGCATCGTGGTGATCAGATCATTGAGAGTTGCACAATAGTGACTGCTGCATCACCAGACCCCATGAAAAACATACACCACAGAATCCCCGTCCATCTGACCGTAGATCAGGCAAGAACCTGGGTAAATCAGCAGACCGAATCATCCCGGCTTCAGGAACTGCTCATGCCGGAAATCCGAATGGAGATCCAGGTGACGCCCGTGTCGACAATCGTGAATAATGCAAGAAACAAAGATGACCGATGTGTGGAGCCGGTAGGCGAAACTATTAAGATTCACCAGGCAAAATTAATTGCGACACCTCACCGAAGCTAACACTGGGCGGCGGGGACAATTCGGTGCTACTTGATTTTTTGCGTGTTAGGCAGGATGGAAGGCCGGCGATCTTTCGGCGCCGGAAAAAGTCGTGGAGGGATAATGGTCAGCAATAGCCCGGCTTTGCAGCCAGGCCAGGAGTGCTGTCAGCCGCTAGCCCATCTTGTAGAAACAGGCCTTGTTGCCATCTGGATCACGAAAGTAGCCACCGTAGAAGGTAGGCATTCGCTCACCGGGTTCGCCCTCGTCGGTCGCGCCCAGTTCAATCGCTTTAGCGTAAAGTGCATCGACTTCCTCTCGGGTCTCGGCGGGCAGTGCGAGCATATTACCGTTGCCGGGGTTGGGATCGCTTTCATCGTAAGGAACACATACGGCGAGCATTGGCTGATCCATTCCTGACCCGATGAACGCGATTCTTCCGATATCCATCAATACACTGGCACCCTTTGAAGCCAGTACGCCTGACCAGAAGGCCTTTGCTTTTTCCATATCTTTAGTGCCAATCGTGGCGTATCCAATCATTGCGCTCTCCCGCAGTCAGGTTTAAATGAAGTGGGATCATACTTGCGGAGTGTCTGGGTTGCCACAAGAGGTTGCCACAAGAGGTTATGCCATACGGGCAATGAGTTCTCGATGTACTTCATCCGGTCCATCTGACAGCCGTAGTGTTCGATGAGATGCCCACATACGTGCAAGAGGTGTATCGGCCGAAACTCCTGTACCGCCATGCATCTGTATGGCGCGGTCGATGACATTCAGTGCTGTATTGGGGAAACTGCGCTGGATATGCTCAGGTTCATAATATTTTCTCGACTGCGGCGTTAAGGAGCGCAACAAGTGTCTTTGGGGTGGCTCGCTGAAAAGAGAACGAATAGCATTCGTGATCTTTGGCGAACTTCGCAATGCCACTGGCAAGTGCTTGTATGAGTTGGTCTTCAACCTTTACATGAGGCTCAAGCACCAGGTTGTTTACCTGCAACTGATGGTGTTTCCGGTGTGCTTTCGCGTCTAACCGTCCGATAAGGGAATCGCCGTAAAGGAGGGGTAGTGAAAAATAACCATACTTGCGTTTTGCGGCGGGTACATAACATTCGAGCAGGTATTCGAAGTCAAACAGTTCGCGAGTGCGCCTTCTGTTGATCACCACGTTATCGAAAGGGGACAATAGTCTGACGGATTGGCGAGTTGATCTAACGGGGAGCAGACCAAGTAGTTGCTCTGTTGTGTAGTAGGCGCGACCCTGAACATTCACTTCGAGTAGCTGGCCTTCTGCCACCAACGCAGAGAGGGTGGCTCTTAGCGGATCTTTTAAGGTGATTTTGGATAACCTGCGGATAATGGGTTTGGCATAGCCAACGTCGTATTCGGTGGCTATGCCCAAAGCGTGGACCATGCCCAGCACTATAAATCTTGTCCATTCCTTCAGGGTGGGTTCTGAAGTATTGATGGACGAAGGAACAACATTTTCCGTCAGGTCGAATACTTTTTGGAAGCCTTCGCGACGGGTCACCATCAGTTCGCCAGAGAAAAACAGGTGTTCCAGAACCCGTTTCGCGGGTTTCCACTCCCACCAGCCGCCACGTTTCCTGCCGCTGGTATCTTCGAAGTCGCGGGACTGCAATGGACCCTCGGCGCGGATTCGAGCCAGCACCTCGGCTTTGAGTTTGTCGTCACACTGTCTCGTGTTGCCGAATCCCTTCATCACCGGTAGCGAGTACCGGAAATCCTTGAAAGGAAGGAATGCAGCTGCGTGACTCCAGTATTCAAAGACTTCCCGTTGCTGGACGAGTTTCTCAAGATGCGTGGGATTGTAGTTACCCACACGGTTATAAAGGACATGCTGGTGGGCACGATTGATGACAGAGATAGTGTCGATCTGGACGTACGACAGGCGCTGGATTGCCTTGTTAGTTGCATTTTTGCCACGCCCGAACTCATTATCCCGGAGCAAACCTTGTTGCTTGAGGAAGAGCTTTCGGGCATCGCTCTGGGTGAGTTCCATGCGGCCAGTTTAGCCGACTGCAGGCGTTGAGTCGCGGCCATCAAAGGATTGAACATGCTAAGCTTGTGTTAGCTGATTAACGAGTAATTGTATGAACCAAAGCATCTTGATTCTCCTTGGATCCCTGTTGATTTTTCCGAGCAGCGAGACTGGTGCGGCAAGTCGGGAAGCGGTGTATGGCGAAGGTGCGATGGTGTCTTCTCGCTCAACCCTGGCGTCAACAGTGGGTGTGAAGATCATGAAGCAGGGCGGCAATGCCATCGATGCTGCGGTCGCTACCGCCTTCGCCTTAGCGGTTACCTATCCTTCCGCGGGAAACATCGGTGGTGGTGGATTCGCTGTCATCCATTTTGAGGACGGTAAGGTCATCACCCAGGATCACCGGGAAATGGCGCCTGGTGCGGCGCATCGTGATATGTATCTGGACGACAATGGCGATGAAATAAAAGGGCTCTCTCGAAGCTCCCTGTTGGCAACCGGAGTTCCCGGAAGTGTTGAGGGATTGCTGGGTCTTCTTGGGGAATACGGTACTAATACCAGGCAGGAAGTCATGGCACCTGCGATAAAGCTGGCGGAAGAGGGCTTTGTGCTCGATACCTACCTCGCGAAACACATCAATACTGCCGGTCAGGCGTTGCTTAAAAATCCGGCAGCGGCCAAGAAGTTCACGATAGATGGCCGCGCCCTGCAGGCCGGAGATACCTGGAAACAACCTGATCTGGCAAAAACCTTGAGGCTTATTTCAGACAAGGGAAGGGATGGATTCTATGCAGGAGAGACAGCAGACCTGATCGTCCGGGAGATGCAAAAAGGTGGGGGGATTATTTCTCACGATGATCTGGCTAATTACCGCGCAGTCTACAGGGAGCCTGTTCACACTAACTATCGGGGGTATGACGTCTGGACCATGGGACCACCTTCTTCAGCCGTGTTGGTGCTGCAAATGCTCAACATGCTCGAACCTTTTGATCTCAAGGCCATGGGCTGGGGTAGTTCAAAGGCGATACACCTGATGATAGAGGCTGAGCGTCGTGCTTACGCTGATCGTGCAGAGCATCTGGGAGATTCTGATTTTTATGATGTGCCGCTGAACATGTTGGTAGACAAGAAATATGCACAAAGCCGGTTCAGTGATTTTGATATAAACAAGGCCTCAAGCAGTGAGGCGATTTTTGCGGGTGCTGCACCGGCGCAGGAAAGTATGGAGACCACGCACTTCTCAGTGATTGATAAGTCTGGTACTGCGGTTTCATTTACAACGACCCTGAATAGCTCCTATGGAAACAAGATGGTGGTTCCTGGAACGGGAATTCTGCTCAACAACGAGATGGACGACTTCTCTATTAAACCTAACACGGCAAATCAGTTTGACCTTATCGGGCGTGAAGCAAATGCTATCGCGCCTGGAAAACGTATGCTGAGTTCCATGTCGCCAACAATTGTGTCGAAAGACGGCGTGCCCGTTCTGGTAACGGGATCGCCCGGTGGGTCTACTATTATAACGACGACGCTGCAGATTATTTTGAACGTTGTTAGTCATGAAATGCCACTGGAGGATGCAGTTAGCCTGCCACGCTTTCACCATCAGTGGAAACCTGATCGAATAATTTATGAAAAATATGCCTTCTCTCCCGACACACTAAGGGCGCTTGAGGAAATGGGGCACGTTGGGTTTTCCCCCTGGCCATATGGTCGTGGAATTGGCGATGCCAACTCGGTGCTAATGAAAGATGGGAAGCTGTACGGGGTCAAAGACCCGCGTGCAGATGGAGTGGCGGTCGGGTTCTAATGTCTATTCGTTTCCTTGTTATTGATGGTTTTAACCTGATCCGCCGAATTTATGAGGCGAGAATACACAAGGAAAAGCCTCAGGGTGAATCGAGCAATGTTTCCGCGGAGGACATGAAGCAGGTGATAGAGGCTACAAAGTCCTCGCTGGCCCGCGCACTCAACGCGCACCAACCTACTCATGCAGCCGTGGTTATGGAGCACCATGACAAGACATGGCGACACCTTCTTTATCCGGAATACAAAGCGAATCGGTCTGAAACACCACCTATGCTACTGAGCAAGCTTCCAGAGTTTGCTACTGCTTTTGCGGAGCTTGGCGTCCAGAGTTTTGGCATCGATAGTTATGAAGCCGACGATGTGATCGCGACATTGGCGACAGTTGTTGCCGCCAACAATGGCGGGGTTGTTATTCTGTCAACGGATAAAATCTATCTGCAACTGGTGAATGATAAAGTGATTGTTTATGATCATTTCGCCAACAAGCGGTGTGATCGGACTTATATAAAAGAGAAATATGGCATCGTCCAAGAGCAATATATTGACTATTTGGCATTAGTAGGGGCCAACAGCAATAACATTAAAGGGGTGCAGGGGATTGGCCCGAAATCAGCCGTAATCATGTTGTCTGAACATGCTTCACTGGATCTCATTCTGTCCGCACAGCCTGCGAGTACGATGTTGAAAAAAGTTAGTGCAGGTAGTTCAAATGCACTCAGATCAAGACAGTTAGTGACCTTGAAAACCGATGTTGAATTGGGCCAAAACCTCAAATCATTCCGCTTGTAGAATTCACTAAAGACTAAAATGCCAAAGAAGGATTTTTTGTGTCGCTTAATGTAGCCGGTTTTAAAGCGTATGACGTCCGTGGACGAGTACCAGATGAATTAAATGAAGAGATTGCGTCTGCGATCGGACGAGCCTACGCCGAAAGGATAAACCCAAAGCATGTCGTCGTAGGTCACGACATTCGTTTGTCCAGCCCCTCGATCACGGAAGCGCTAATCCAGGGTTTACGGGAGAGCGGCGTCGACGTGTCCTTTATAGGTACTTGTGGAACAGAGGAGATCTACTTCGCCACCGACCACTATGGTTTTGATGGTGGTATTGTCGTTACTGCAAGCCATAACCCAAAAGACTACAACGGGATGAAAATGGTACACGCGGGCTCGAGACCTGTGAGCAGTGATTCAGGCTTAACAGACATTCGTGATCTTGTGGCGGCTAACCAGTTTGGGCAGCCAGTTGCCTTTGGCAAGCTTAAGACGCTTGACCATCGGGCGGACTACATTGAAAGACTGCTTTCCTATGTTGATGCTTCTGGTCTTTTGCCCCTGAAGGTTGTGGCGAACCCTGGGAACGGCGGCGCAGGGTTGGTGATGAATGAGCTCTCGGCAAGATTACCCATTACACTGTTGCCAATTCAATTTGACCCGGATGGCAACTTCCCTAATGGGGTTCCAAACCCTCTTTTACCTCAAAATCGTACACCTACCATT
>JABJED010000423.1 GCA_018665025.1 Gammaproteobacteria bacterium | reverse complement strand
GCACCATAATAGTGCATTGATTATGGTGCATTGATTATGGTGCATTGATTATGGTGCAGGGTTGCGGGGCATGAATGATGGTGTGTGTAGAGCGTGGTATTACCGCGAGGCTACCTCGGGGTTTTACGGGGCGGAGTGGTATCTCAGGATCGAAATTTTATTGCTGGGGCCATCGGTGACGACATTGCCTTGTTTATCGATAATTCTGATATTGAAAGCATGGGTTCCTCGATCAACGTTAGTGAGCGCAATGATGCCGTTACCGTGGACGTCGCGAATTTTAGTACCGTCCATCAGAAGTTCGGCACTGTGCCCTGATTGAACTGATGGTGAGATCGAAATAGTCAGGTTGAGGTTTCCTGCATTGTCGCGGACAACTGAGTCGTCGAGTGGGTTAGTCACCAGCAGGCTATAGTCTATTTTCATTGGCGTCAGCGAATCATCACTTCGTCGTTTCAGTTGACTTTGCTGGTACGTTGTATCGGTGAATATGCTGGGTTTACGAAGAGTAATAGGTTCCGCGCCGGGCATAGCCTGGTCTGAGAATGTGGGCACGCCCTTGTCGTTAACTTCTCGATAGACCTCTTCTGCCCAGGCGGAGGAACTTGCCAGGGCTACTAACAGTGCTACTAACAGGGCTACTAACAGTGCGGTGAATATTTTCATAGGTGACTCAATGGGCGTGGCTGATCTATTGTGTCGTTTAACGCAGGCAAAAAAAAGCCCCTGAACAGAGGGGCTTTTTTAGTTTCCCCCGACAGGATCGGGGAAAGCTGCGCTAGACGCTATAGTACATCTCAAACTCAACCGGGTGCGTGGTCATGTCAAGTTTCTGGACTTCCTCACGCTTAAGTTCAATGTACCCATCGATCATGCTGTCGGTAAAGACATCGCCCTGGCGGAGGAAATCTCGATCCGCATCCAGTGCATCCAGCGCCTGGCCCAGTGATGAACAGACAGTTGGAAAATCTTTTAGCTCTTCTGGGGGCAGATCGTAGAGATCTTTGTCGAGAGGACCAATAGGGTCGATCTTGTTCTTGATACCGTCCAGGCCGGCCATCAGCATGGAGGCGAACATCAGGTAAGGGTTCGCCGTGGGATCGCCAAAACGTACTTCGGCTCTAATACCATTAGGGTTGCCTCCCTGAACGTAAGGGATACGAATCGAAGCAGAACGATTCATCGCTGAGTAAACCAGTATCAGCGGAGCCTCGAAACCTGGTACCAGTCGTTTGTAAGAGTTTGTAGAAGCGTTGGCGAATGCATTGAGCGCCCGCGCGTGTTTGATGATACCGCCAATGTAGTACAGGGCAGTCTGTGAGAGGCTACCGTAGCCATCACCGGCAAATAGATTCGTGCCATCTTTCCAGAGGGACTGGTGAACGTGCATACCGTTACCATTATCACCAACCAGTGGCTTCGGCATGAACGTCGCGGTCTTGCCGTAAGCGTGTGCGACATTGTGGACGCAATATTTGTAGATTTGGACTTCGTCCGCTTTGCTGACCAGGGTGTTGAACTTCGCGCCAATTTCGCACTGCCCTGCTGTACCGACTTCGTGGTGATGCAGGTCAATGTCGATGCCCATGGATTCCATAGCCGAGCACATGCTGTTTCTTACATCCAGAAGTGAATCGACTGGAGGTACCGGGAAGTAACCGCCTTTAACGCCGGGTTTGTGGCCGGTGTTGCCACCCTCGAAGGTAGATGCTGTCATCCATGCCGCTTCTTCAGATTCGATTTCATACATGGCACCACTCATGGTGGACTTGTATTTGACGTCGTCGAAAACAAAAAATTCGGGTTCCGGGCCAAAGTAGGCTGTATCACCGATTCCGGTCGAGGACAGGAACGCCTCTGCGCGTTTGGCAATGGCTCGTGGATCTCGCTCGTATCCTTGCAACGTGCTGGGTTCGACGATGTCGCAGCGCAGGTTTATGGTTATTTCTTCTGTAAATGGGTCGACCACTGCTGTTGAATCGTCAGGCATCAGGATCATGTCCGCATCATTAATCGGTTTCCAGCCAGCGATGGAGGAACCGTCGAACATGGCGCCATGTTCGAAAAAATCTTCATCGATTTTTGACGCGCTATTGGTTACGTGTTGTTCTTTGCCGCGGGAATCGGTAAATCTGAGATCTACCCACCTCGCTTCGTGTTCTTTTATTAATCCCAGAGTTTTCTCTGACATGGTTCACTCCTTTACCGAATTTTGTTGAAGTTGTTCATTTAGTGCATTTAAGGAAGCAAAGAATATGCCATCCCAGTGTATTAATAAATGCCTTGTATTTACTAACCTTGCGGGGATTCGTAACGCCAAGACCGCACCATAATGGTGCGTTCATGAAAAGGGCGCTCTATTATGGTGCTCGCGCCTGATTTTTATGAACCCTGATGGTGATGATTATCTCGCGTCCTTCTGTGAGCGTATCGATGATCTCGTGCCCATGGATGCGGCACCAGGCTGGAATGTCGCTTGTTACGCCCGGGTCGGTGCAGGCCACAGTGAGCAGGTCACCATCTTCAAGGGTTTTGATCTTATCCTGGGTGCGAATGACAGGCATAGGGCAGAGTAGTCTGCGGGCATCAATCTCGTGTTCAGACATACCAGTTCTCGAGGACTTCTGTAGCTGCGAGTGGCGGTACCGTAACCTCCCGTCCGTCCTTGCCGGGGGGGGTAATGGATAGCGTGACCTTGTCTGCGTCCCTGCCCTGACTATACCTTGCGGCAATACGGGCAGCGAAAAGCAGGTCATCGTCGCCCGGGGTGCCATCAACAATGGTGACGGGGCCGGGATGGGAAACTGTCCGGATAGTGGTGTGTTGGTGCTGGTAACCCGTCAAGTAGTGATTCTCACCTTCTTCCCGACTAATGATGAGTTTGTAGTGTGGTGCAGGGCGAAGGTGGCGGCCGACTTTGAGAAGCATGATGTCATCAATCTCGTAGGTACGTTCACCACGAGACTGCCAGAGATCTCCCAGTTTGCTGGCATAGGACTTGTCTGTCAGGAAGCAGCAGCCTCCGGCCGGTTGCGAATATTCCTCAATGCCGAGGGACTTGGCCAACTCGATCTGAGGGGTGCGATTACGGCCATGAAAGCCGAATAGCCGGTCCCTATCCACCCAGCCCTTGCGTTCGGGAAGGGTGAGCGGTAAATTTTTTGCACATAATGGACGTAACAGCCGATCATCGGCGCCGGATTCCCTGGCAATAATCGGCATAGTTGCCTTTCTCTGGGACATTGGTCGCTGGCCGATGACTTCGCCGGTGATAATGAAGTCGAAATCGTTCTCTTCCATCCACGCCCAGGCCGCTGCTTTGTTCACCATGAAGATTTTACAGTCCAGGCACGGGTTCAGGTGCTGGCCGTAGCCATGCTTTGGGTTAAGGACTACATCTTTGTATTCTTCAATAACATCAATAATATGCAGCTTGATGCCGAGCTCTTCTGCGACCCACAGAGCGTTGTTGCGCTTCTCTTTCTTCTTATCTTTGGAACGAATCGCGTGTGTATGGCCTTCGACACAGAAGCCCGTGAAAAAATTGATACCCTCGACATGGATACCCTGATCCAGGATCACCCTTGTTGCCAGCATGGAGTCTAATCCGCCTGATATCAGGGATACGGCTTTGCGTTGCTTGGTCATTAATGTCTTTTCGTCCCAGGATGGAAAATTTGCCGCGCATTATATATCAGCTTGGGTATAATTCCGCCGTTTTCGCACCCCATCCATTGAGCGCCACCCACAGACTGCTTCCCCTATGACAGATACTGAACTGCGTAACATTGCAATTATTGCCCACGTTGACCATGGCAAGACTACCCTTATAGACAAGTTATTGTCCCAGGCGGGTGCCCTGCAACGCGGTGAAGATGAAGGTGAACGCCTCATGGATTCCAATGATCTTGAGCGTGAGCGGGGCATTACTATTCTAGCTAAAAACACGTCGCTTACGTGGAGAAACTTCCGGATTAATATTGTGGATACGCCCGGGCACGCGGATTTTGGTGGCGAGGTAGAACGAATCCTGTCGATGGTCGATTCTGTCCTGCTGCTGGTTGATGCCGTTGAAGGCCCAATGCCGCAGACGCGATTCGTGACCAGTAAGGCGTTCGAGAATGGCCTGAACCCGATAGTCATGATTAACAAGATAGACCGCGACGGAGCCCGTCCAGACTGGGTGGTTGACGAGGTGTTTGAGTTGTTTGACCAGTTGGGTGCAAATGACGAACAGCTTGACTTCCCCGTGATCTATGGCTCGGCGATACAAGGTCGTGCCGGACTCACACCGGACGCGTTAGAGGACGATCTGAGCTGTCTGCTTGAAGCTATAATCGAGAAGGTTCCACCACCTGCCACAGATATAAATGGCCCACTACAGATGCAGATTAGTGCACTGGATTTCAGTAACTACGTCGGTGTCATTGGACTAGGGAGGATCACCCGCGGCGAGATAGTGACCGGAGCCCAGATCGTTGTCGTTTCTCGGGATGGCGAAGAGAGGAAAGGCAAGATACTTCAGGTGATGGGTTATAAAGGTTTGGAACGATCGGCCATTGAACGAGCTTTCGCCGGAGATATTGTATGTATCAGCGGAGTAGAGGGTATAAAGATTTCCGATACGATCTGTGCCGTGGGACATCCCGAAGCGTTACCGGCGCTTCAAGTGGATGAACCTACTATCTCAATGACCTTCCAGGTTAATACATCTCCTTTTGCCGGTCTTGATGGGAAATTTGTTACCAGCCGTCATCTTAAGGAGCGACTGGAAAAGGAGCTTCTGTATAACGTCGCACTTCGAGTTGAACCTACGGCACATGCCGATAAATTCAAAGTATCCGGCCGGGGCGAGCTTCATTTGTCAGTGCTGATCGAAACCATGCGACGCGAGGGTTACGAGTTGGCGGTGGGGAGGCCCGAAGTTATCTTCCGTGAGGTCGATGGGAAGGTGGAGGAACCTTTTGAGGATCTGATGCTGGATATCAATGATGGACATCAGGGGAGTACCATGGAGGAATTGGGGCTGCGGAAAGCGACCATGACCAACATGATGCCAGATGGCTCGGGACGGACGAGGCTGGAGTTCAATATACCTACGCGAGCATTAATTGGATTCAGGTCAGAGTTCATGACCATAACGTCGGGGACCGGGATCATGAATAGCGTGTTCTCCCACTATGGACGAGTCGTGAGCGAAGACTCCTCTACCCGAACCAACGGTGTGCTGGTGTCGATGACGAGCGGGAAAAGTGTGGCATTTTCGCTCAATAACCTGCAAGCCCGGGGTCGGCTTTTTGTAGGCCCGAATGTGGAGATTTATGAGGGCATGATCGTCGGTTTGCATTCCAGGGGAAATGATTTGCCCGTTAATCCCATAAAGGAAAAGCAGTTAACCAATGTTCGAGCCTCGGGCACGGATGAAAATGTGATGTTGACTCCCCCGGTTAAGCATTCCCTTGAGGCGGCAATTGAATTCATTAATGATGAAGAGCTGGTTGAGGTCACACCGAATCATTTGCGGTTACGCAAGAAGTTGCTGACTGAAAATGAACGTAAGCGAGCATCCCGGGAGAAAATCGCCTGATGCTACCTCTTTACCCTGAGATAAAGCCTTATGCTCGGCATCAACTGAAAGTTGATGCTCTGCACGAGTTGTACGTGGATGAAAGTGGAACGCCCGATGGGATACCTGTCGTATTCGTTCATGGCGGGCCCGGGTCCGGCTGTGAATTTAACTCGCGATGTTTTTTCAGCCCCGAGAAGTACCGCATCATCCTGTTTGACCAGCGAGGTGCTGGTCGGTCAACGCCAAATACTGAGTTGACTGACAACACGACAGACCATCTTGTGTCTGACATGAACAAGATCCGCGAGTATCTGGGCATTGATAAATGGATCGTGTTTGGTGGTGGATGGGGCGCTACGCTCAGCCTCGCCTATGCACAAAAACATTCGGAGACCGTGCTGGGTCTGATTCTCAGAGGAGTCTTCCTAGGGCGTCAACAGGATATCGACTGGTTTAGTGAGGAAGGAGCAAGTCTTTTCTTTCCCGATCATTGGGAAGATTTTATTTCTCCGGTTCGTAATAAGAGCAAGGCTAAAGGTAACGAAAAGCCAAGCAATTGTGAGGCCTATTACGAGCTGATGATGCAGGATAACGAGTTGGCCCGTATGTCTGCAGCGAAATCCTGGTCAACCTGGGAAGCACACGCTTCGACGCTTCACCCAGCCCCTCGATTGATTAAACATTTTTCAGATGGCGGTCGAGCACATGCAAGATGCCTGATTGCGACTCATTATTTCAGGCATCAGTGTTTCCTTGAGCCTGACCAATTGCTTAAAAATGCCTCTGTTCTGAAGAATATCCCGGGGATTATCGTGCATGCTCGGTTTGACTGTGTCAGCCCCCTGGATAATGCCCACCAGCTTCGTAAAGCCTGGCCAACATCGCAGCTATACATTGTTAGAGAGGCCGGACATTCGGCGACAGAACCAGCGATGATCGATGCACTTATTCGTGCTACTCGAGATATGGCGCTCAGGTTCGAAGCCGACTTCCAAGTCTAGGCGCCTTTCACAGTGCTTGGTTTGATTCAACGAGTAAGCCATGCCTCAGTAGTGATTAATGATCAGGTTCATGGCGAAATTGGTCCTGGCCTACTGCTGCTGCTTGGAGTTCAGAGGGAAGATACATTAGCGAGAGCAGAGAAGCTGCTCTCGAAGATCGTAAACTACCGGGTGTTCAATGATGAAAAAGGTCACATGAACCTTTCGTTGATAGACGTTAAGGGTTCGCTGCTCATTGTTTCGCAGTTCACCTTGGCCGCAGATACCCACAAAGGGCTTCGCCCATCATTTTCTTCCGCTGCTCCACCGAAGCTTGCAGAAAGTCTCTATAACGATTTTGTTGAATCTGCGCGGCAGTTCGTGCCGGTGGAGACAGGCCAATTTGGTGCAGATATGAAGGTGTCGCTGACGAATGATGGACCTGTGACGTTCCAGCTCAATTCGTGAACAACGTTACTCGTTCGCGTCCGTGGAATCGGCCGCGAGAGAGTCGGATTGGTCCAGTTTGAAAATCCGGGCAAGCAATATACCGATTTCAAAAAGCAACCACATGGGAAGGGCAAGCAGCACCTGAGAGATGATATCCGGTGGGGTTAATATCATGCCTACAACAAAGCAGCCGACTATAACGTATGCTCTTTTACTGGCGATGGTGGCGATTGATGTTGCCCCTGTCCAGATTAACAGCACCGTGGCGATTGGTATTTCAAAAGCGATACCAAAAGCGAAGAACAATTTCAGGACGAAGTCCAGGTAGCGGTTAATGTCTGTCATGACCGTCACGCCTTCTGGGGCCGCTGCAGTAAAGAAGCCAAAAACCAGAGGGAAGACGACATAAAAGGCGAACGCGATTCCTGCGTAGAAAAGTAAAATGCTGCTAACCAGCAATGGCATCGCGATCTTCTTTTCATTTGAGTAGAGGCCAGGCGCTATAAAACTCCAGATCTGGTGCAGGATGTATGGCATGGCGACAAATATCGATAACACCAGTGATAGTTTGAACGGAGTTAGAAAAGGCGAGGCGACATCAGTGGCGATCATCGATGTGCCTTCCGGTAGAAACTGCCGGAGTGGTTCAGATATGTATGAGTATATGTCGTTTGCGACGTAAAACAGCGGCAGGAAAATGATCAGTACCGAGAGGATCGCGTGCAGCAGACGAGTTCGTAGTTCAATAAGGTGATCAACCAGAGGCTGTCCCTGATCTTGATTAGCAGAGTCCTGATAAGTAGAGTCTTGAGAAGTAGAGTCTTGAGAAGTAGAGTCTTGCTTTATGGAGTCCGGGTCAGTCATTGTCTTTGGTCCGGGATTCGTTTTTATCAACAGGGATGGAAGTCTCGGCTTGTTCGACCGTGGCGTTGATCGTGGTCCTGACATCCTGACCGGCCTGTTGGATGGTGTTTTTGGTTTCCTCCAGTTCCTTCATGATGTTTTCGTTGTGCAATTGCCGACGAATCTCATCTGCACCGATTTCT
>JABJED010000422.1 GCA_018665025.1 Gammaproteobacteria bacterium | reverse complement strand
TAACGCTCAAGGCTGTTTATCTTCAAGTAACGCTCAAGGCTGTTTACCGCTCAAGGCTGTTTACCGCTCATGGCTGTAATTATGCCTGTAGTTGGAACCTTACTGCTATAATCGCCGCTCTCAATCGATCGGGTCGGCTCGTTGACTGATAAAAATACAAAACTCTGGGATGGCAGGTTTACCGAGGCTACGGATGCCTTCGTGGAATCGTTTACTGCCTCTATCGAATTTGATCATGTGTTGGCACTTTATGACATAGAGGGCTCAATTGCGCACGCAACCATGTTGCAGTCTGTTGGCATCATTTCTAGCAACGAGTTAGGCGCTATGGTTGAAGGGCTCAATGGCATCGCAGAGGACATCAAACAGGGCACGATGGAATGGTCTATTAGTCTTGAAGATGTCCATATGAACATTGAAAGCACCCTGACCGACAGGATTGGCGAGGTTGGGAAGAAACTACACACCGGTCGCTCCAGAAATGACCAGGTTGCAACAGATATCAGACTGTACCTGCGTGATGCTATCGACAACATTCTGCATAAGACCCGGAGCCTGCAACACGGGATTCTTGACCTGGCCACCAATGAGACGGAAACGATCATGCCAGGTCTGACCCATCTCCAGATTGCCCAGCCGATCTCATTTGCCCATCACCTGATGGCGTGGTTCGAGATGGTCGATCGCGATATCGAGCGCATGCAAGACTGCCGGAAACGCGTAAACATCATGCCGCTCGGTTCCGCCGCGCTCGCCGGAACAACTTATCCCATTGATAGAACCATGACCGCAAAGCTGCTTGGGTTCGACCAAATCGCAGGCAACTCCCTGGATGCCGTTAGCGACCGGGATTTCGCGATAGAGTTCTGCGCTGCCTCGAGCATTTTGTTAATGCACCTGTCGCGATGGGCAGAAGAGATGATCCTTTGGACTTCCCCGCAGTTTGGGTTTATTTCTCTGCCGGATCGATTTTGCACTGGCTCATCAATCATGCCCCAGAAGAAGAACCCCGATGTGCCTGAACTTGTCAGAGGAAAGACGGGACGAGTATTTGGCTCGCTCATATCCCTGCTCACTGTGATGAAAGGCCAGCCTCTCGCTTATAACAAGGACAACCAGGAAGATAAGGAGCCCCTGTTCGACACAGTCAATACCGTACTGGACTGCCTGACAGCATTCTCTGACATGATTCCTGCGATAGAACCACAGCGCGAACAAATGCGTCTTGCGACACTGAAAGGTTTTGCGACCGCAACTGACCTTGCTGATTACCTGGTCAAAAAGGGGCAGCCTTTCAGAGATGCTCACGATGTTGTTGGTCGACTGGTTGCCGTTGGGCTGGAACAAGACCTGGATCTGTCCGAGTTGTCTCTCGAGCAATTCACATCAATGTCGAGCCTGATCGAAGAAGATGTGTTCGACGTATTGACCCTCGAAGGTTCTCTTGCGGCCAGAAACCATCATGGTGGCACCGCACCAGCACAGGTTAAGTTGGCAATCCAGCAGGCACGATCAAGACTAGGCTGACCCTTCTAAGGAACTCCTGATTAGTTGAATTTTTTTGTGAGGGTTTCCTATGAGGGTAAGGCGAACCCGCACGCAGAAAGTTGGGTTTCGAGTGCGGATTCAACGCCGCCATCGCGAAAAAAATGATGCGGCACTCCGACTTCAATCAGATGTTCCCTAAAACAGCGATGCACCCGCCTGCTCCATAAACACCCTGTTTAATAGCTGTTCCAGACTCTCGTCTGTCTTGTCGCAGTGCCAGCCGTCGCCTGCTCTTTTCAGGTGAAAACCCCCTGACTTTGCCGCGACCCAGATTTCATGGTTGGCAATCTGTCGGCTCAGGATAATGCTGGAACCACTGTCCAGCGTGAATGTCAGCACACCACCCGAAGCATCGATATCGACGTCAAGTTCGAGTTCATCCACACGATCTTCAATTCGGACGAATTCGTCATCCACGATTTCCTGAAACTCACTGTCATCCAAGGGAAAGCTTCCTCCATCTGTAGTATGGGCTTAGTACGGGCTAATTCGGATAGTTCTCGATTCTGCCGGGCTCAAGTATACTGCACCCTCCGAAGGTTTGATTGACACGACATGCGTATTACGACGCTGATGATAGTTCTCGTTCTGCTACCGGCTTGCGGCCAGAAAGCACCACTTTACCTACCACAGGATAAAGCGCCTGAAGTTTCATCCAGGGTGCAAGCAGGCAATGATCTCAAAGTAGCGAATAATTCGAACCAACCCTTAACTCAC
>JABJED010000421.1 GCA_018665025.1 Gammaproteobacteria bacterium | reverse complement strand
CCTGATGCAACCGTCAATTCAGGCGTACTCATTAGGTGTCAGGACCCTGAAGACATTGCCTTGAGCAACTGCTACGAGATCAATATCTGGGACCTACACCCCAACCAGGATTACCGGACCGGGGCGATCGTCATCCACAGCAGCCCGCCCTTCGTTCACCTGAATTCTGTGGAAAAATGGAATCAATATAGAATTATCGCGAGGGGAGATAAGCTCAGCGTCTGGCTGAACGAAGAATTGACCGCGGCGATGGCGACTGCGGAATTCGACAGAGGGCATATCGCATTACAAAGCGCTGGCGGTAAGGTTCAGTTCCGAAACCTTTCGATTAAAACAATGACAGAATGAAACAATCCAGCCGAAGCTGGATTGTTTCATTCTGTTTGAATCACGTTAAGTTGAAGTGCTCTAACGAAAAATCCTTTTACTAAAAATCCTTTTACGCAGGCCCTCTTAGGTAAAGTCATCCAGGGTAAAGCACTTTGGCTTGAACGACTTAAGGCGCAACCAGCAGTTTACCCATGTGACCACCGCTCATTAGGGTCACGATGGCACTGGGAAAGTTATCCCCGCCTTCAATCACATGCTCCGGCAGGTTGATCCTGCCTTCTTTGATCCAACCTGAAATGTCTTCTTCCATTTTAGGGAACTGCTCTGCGTATTGGTCAACCGTGAAACCAATCATTGAGGCATTACGTTCCGGAATCCGCAGGTAGAGTCTTGGGCCTGTGACGTGTTCCATGTCGTTATACTGAGAAATCGCGCCGCATATAACAACCCTTGCACCCTTGGCGATATTATCCAGCGCAGCGTCCAGCACATCTCCACCGACATTATCGAAAAATACATTGATACCGTCCGGGGCCAGCGCCTTTAACCTCGCATTAAGGTCACCAGCTTTGTAATCTGCTGCTTCATCACACCCGATAACATCCGTCAGGAACTTACATTTATCTGGACCTCCGGCAATACCGATGACTCTTGCCCCGGCGATTTTCGCGAGTTGACAGGCAATCGACCCAACAGCACCTGCGGCAGCTGAAACCACAACCGTATCACCTTCTTCTATCTTGCCGCAGACCAGCATACCCGCATAAGCCGTTAGCCCGGTCGTCATACCCAGGGCACCCAGGTAAGTTCTTGCGGGGACATCTGTTTCTTCTACCTTGCGCAGCATCGACGCGTTCCAGATGACATTAGTCTGTGCACCCATTGGACCAAACACAGCATCACCCTGATTAAGATCATCGCTGCGGCTGTCTACCACCCGGCCAATACCCAATGCCATAACCGGTGTACCCACATCCATTGTTCCATGCAACCCCTGCGGTCCATCCAGCGTAGTTCGGATAAACGCATCAATCGAAAGGTGCTCTACTTTTAACAGTACCTCTCCTTCCTGAAGCTCTGGCAACTCTGCTTCTTCAATCGAAAAATCCGCCTCAACAGGCTCGCCATCGGGTCTCTTCGTTAGTACCGCCTTTCGTGTTGTTGTCATTACATACCTCCTGAAATTCGAATGACTTGACCCGTTACCCATTCGGACGCCGGTGCCAGTAAATAGAGTGCTGCTGCGCCAAGATCCTGGGGTGTACCCAAACGCCCGGAGGGAAGTTTGAGTGATTTCTCAATCATCGGTAACTGTTCATCTGTGATGTTGAGTGCGGTCATCATGATCTCGGTAGGCACAAAGCCAGGCATAATGGCGTTTACCCTGATGCCCGGACCCAATTCTTTTGAAAAGGTCCGGGTAATCATGTTAACGCCAGCTTTGGCCGCCGCGTAATGGCCGCTGCCTTCAATCACATCTTCAGCTGCGATGGAAGAAATATTCAGGATACGACCCTTGCCATTCATGTGTTTCGCTGCGACTCGCGTCGCCTCCCAGACGGCCGTCAGGTTAAGTGATAACGTGTTATCCCACTCTTCGCGATCCAGCTCCAATAATGGCGCCTGAACCGCTGAGCCGCCCGCGTTATTAACCCACATGTCCAGTTGTCCGAATTCATCTATGGCACTCTGTGCCAGTTTAGTCAGGTCTGCAGCATTGGTGACATCCGCTGTGCAGGCTATCGCCCTGCCATTTGCGGCGACAATTTCAGACGCCACACGCTCGATTTCCTCAGTTCTTCTGGCCGCACAAACGACGGATGCGCCGTAATCTGCGAGAACCTTGGCGATACCCTCACCAATACCTCGACCGGCGCCGGTGACAATCGCCACTTCCCCAGTGAGATCAAACAGATCTGATGACATACTATTCTCCTATGGTGTAATCTTTATAAAACAGTCAGCTTTGACGGTTATTAAACGTCCTGGTGTATGACAAATCAACCGCAATAGGAGGCACGAATGTCACGGGAACAATTGATCGAAATGGCCAAAATTAATATGGCTCATGGAGACGCTGGCACCATACCCCAAACTGACGATGTGCTTAAGGTTCCCGTGGGAAACTATTTCGAAACTGAGCGATGGCAGCAAGAGATAAACAAGATCTTCAAACGCGTTCCCCTCATGCTCGCAATGACCGCAGAATTGAAAGCACCTGGTGATTACAAGGCAATGAATGCAGGCGGCGTTCCCGTACTGATCTCGAGAACCGAAGATGGTGAGGTAAAGGCTTTCGTCAATATGTGCGCCCACCGCGGCGCGCAGGTCATGGATGAAGGCTGTGGCAACACCAATCGGTTCACCTGCCCATATCATGCGTGGTCGTATAATGGAGACGGCGACCTGATTGGCATCTATGCGCCAAAAGACTTCGGGGAAATTGACAAAAGTCAGTATGGATTAACTGAACTCCCCTGCCTTGAAAAGGCAGGGCTTATCTGGGTAACAATCGATCCAAAATCAACGCTGGATATTCAACTGTTCCTGTCTGGCTACGATGAGCTATTGGCGCACTTCGGTTTTGAGAAATGGCACCACTTCGCCAGTCAAGTCGTTGAAGGCCCCAACTGGAAGATCGCTTACGATGGGTACCTGGACCTGTACCACTTACCGATACTTCACAAGGACACTTTTGGATCTGACTTTCCGAACCAGGCAATCTACTACAGTTGGGGTCCACACCAGCGCGTAGCGGGTCCCATGAAAGGAATGGCAAAATTACTGGGCGACTCGGAAGAGGATTGGCCAACGGAGTACCTGACAGCTGGTGTGTGGACGATATTCCCACACATCTCTATTGCCGGTTTCGACGGTGGTGGCCGCGCCGTAATGTTATCCCAACTTTTCCCAGGAGAAACACCGGGAACCTCCTACACCGTTCAGCACTACCTGATGGCAGAGGAGCCCAAAGACGAAGCGACGGTAAAGGCTGCTCGCGATCAGCTGGATTTCTTGCGTTATGTCGTAGCAGAAGAGGACTACGCCACGGGTCTAAAGCAACAGAAGGCCATGGAAACAGGCGCGAAAGAGCACGTATTGTTCGGGCGTAATGAAGCTGGCGGTCATAACTTTCACAGCTGGGTAGATACAATACTTGAGACTTCAGATGAGGATCTACCGAAGCTTTTCCAGACAGGATAGTGTTGGCTGAGGGCTCTTTTCTACGCCCCGCTGAGGGCTCTTTTCTACGCCCCGCTGAGGGCTCTTTTCTACGCCCCGCTGAGGGCTCTCTACCCTACCCCGCTGAGGGCTCTTTTCTACGCCCCGCTG
>JABJED010000010.1 GCA_018665025.1 Gammaproteobacteria bacterium | reverse complement strand
TTACTCAAAAGGGGCTGTATACACGCAAAATCATGGAAGCGATGGGGCTAAAGGGTTTGCAGGACGAAGTGGGTGAACTCCAGGAAGAAGGTGGTCGCCCGCAGATGCACCTGGCCGGTCAACTCAAGGGCGCCCGGGACCATTTGCGAGAACAGGTGCGAGATTATGTTGAAAAGCAGTTCTTCCTGCATGCTGATGAGTCAGGCAAACAGCTACGGGAAGAACTGCTAAAGAAAGTTAAGCTCTCTAACCTGGAGAAGCGTAATTTCAAGGACGTGCAGGAAATCGTTTTTAAGATGGCGAAAAAGCTGGTCTCTATTCATTCCAAGCGCCGAAAAACCTTTAAGCGCGGCCAGTTGGATATCAGGAAGACACTCCGAAGTAACATGCAATACGATGGCATGCTGTTTGACCTGAAGTGGAAGTCACAGAAAGTCGATAGACCCAAGGTCATGTGCATCTGCGACGTTAGTGGTTCCGTCAGCAATTATTCCCGATTCCTTCTGATGTTTTTATACAGCCTTGCCGAGATCTTGCCCAAGGTCCGCTCCTTTGCTTTTTCCTCTGACCTGGGCGAAGTCACCCGGCTGTTCCAACAGAGCAAGCTGGAAGACGCCATGGCTAAAACCATGCGAGATTATGGCAATGGTTCAACTGACTATGGCCAGATGCTGGCGGATTTCAGGAGTCACATACTCAAGGACGTTGACTCAAAAACGACGGTTATTATCCTCGGTGATGCACGTAACAACTATGGAGACCCCAAGTCGGAGATTCTAAGGGAGGTTTATGACAAAGCCCAAAGGGTCATATGGCTGAACCCTGAACCAAAATCCAGTTGGACCGTAGGTGATGCGGAAATGAAGAAGTACGCACCCTGCTGCCACCAGACCGAGGTCTGCAATTCACTCGTTCACCTGGAACGAGTCGTTGGTAACCTGTTAAGAGTCGCTGTTTGAGCCTGGTTAATTCTCTCCAGAAGCGGCCTGGACTATTTCCGCTCAGATTGGCCCCGCTGAGAACTATTCATCCCGCGACAAACCCGATTTAAATCGACTGGTGAGTCCATGGTGATAGACCCGCTAATAATGAGCGAAATCACCAATATATCGATATAACATGCAATATATTCATATTTATCAGCTTTGATGGGACTCTATATAATTAGATTATAACTATATTGAATATAGGTATAACAAGTTTGAATATAACTATAACAAAATTAAATAATTACCTATTCTTGATCACAAATTAGCATTACTATCACATATAGCCATGTTATTGGCTTAATCACAGGTACACCATTAAGACGGCAGACACGCCGCCAAAATCAGGCGCATGCCGAAAACATCATCATCTAGTTAGGGGAATTTACCATGTCAAAGAGAAGACCAGTCTCTGTGGCCGTAGCGACTGCCTTAGGCGTCGCGTCTACCGCAGGAATGCTGACTGAAACGGTTTACGCAGAAGGCGAAAATATTGTTGAAGAAATAGTTGTCACGGGATCGCGCATCAGGCGTGCAGATGTTGACAGTCCTAGTCCAGTTACCGTAATCACACGACAAGAAATTGAGAACAAGGGCATTACCGATGTTGGCTACTTGCTGCAGCGGATGCCATCAATGTCCGGTTCACCTATCGGCACTACGACCAATAACGGCGGTAATGGTTCCGTACAGGTCGACCTGCGCGGGCTCGGTCCAATCAGAACGCTGACCCTGGTCAACGGTAAGCGAACCGTCGATGGCGGTGACTATCAAACCATTCCAGCCACCATGATTGAACGCGTCGAGATCTTGAAGGACGGTGCTTCTGCGATCTACGGTGCAGACGCGGTGGCCGGTGTTGTTAACATCATCACACGAAGCGATTACGAAGGGTTCACCGTTGAAGCCTATACCGCTGACTTCCAGGATATGGATTCTGGCGCACAAAACAGCCTGAATCTTATCGCTGGCAAATCGTTCGACGGCGGCAACTTCATGTTTGGCGCTGAATATGTAGATCAGGAAGAAGCCTACCAATCTGATGCTCCATGGGACTATTTCCAGAATTCCTGGTACATCTATCCTGGCGGTTGCGAAAATCAACTAACAGCGCCTTATGATGGCACGACCTCTGGTGGTTGTTACATCATCGGTTCTTCACGAATACCTGAGTCACGGCTGGCGTTTACCGACCAAGGCACCTTCATGAATGAAGGTAACGGCCTGACCCCATTCGACGGAAGGACCTACAACTACGCTCCAGTTAACTATATCCAAACGCCCTACGAGCGCACCAATATCTTCGGTAACATCAATTATGACCTGACTGATGATATTGAGCTGACAGCGGAGGTGCGATACAGCAGTCGTAAGTCGTCTCAGGAGTTGGCACCGCAGCCTTATAACTCGCCTACAGACCCGTCTTATCAGGGTGTTTTTGAGGGTAATGCTTTTTCCGGAATCTCCGAGGATAACCACTACCTGACTCAGGCAATCGACGCATACAACCTGACACCAGAAGGTATTGCAGGCCCGCTAAGATACGAGCCTGTCAGGGATGCCAGACGCAGAATGGTGGAAACAACACGACGGTTCGAACAGGACGTAGACCAGTTGCAGGTTAACGTCGTTGCCAGTGGTGAGTTCATGGACATGAACTGGGAGGTTTACTACAACAAGGGCTGGCAGGATTCGACTTCAACTGACTACGGTCAGTTCTTCGGACCTAACCTTGGCAAAGCCATGGGCCCTTCCGCCGACCTTAATGGCGATGGCACTCCGGAATGTTATGCCGATATCAGCGACCCAAGTTCGCTGATATCTGGTTGTGTTCCTATGAACTTCTTTGGCGGTCCTGGTGCACTTACACCAGAGATGATTGCCTATGTAGGGGTTGTGCTGGTAGATACGTTTGAGGGTGAACAGGATCAGTGGGGATTCAACGTCTCCGGAAACGGCTGGGAACTTCCAGGTGGCCCGATGGGTTGGGCTGCTGGTTACGAATACCGAAAGGAACAGGCCACCTTCATCCCAGATTCTGGCAAACAAAAAGATGAAGTCACGGGTAACACCGGCGCAGGCACTGAAGGTTCTTACAAAACAGACAGCATCTACGGCGAGATCCTTTTACCCGTATTTGACAACGGTACTCAGTCGTTGGATATCACTGCTGGCATGCGGTACGACGATTTTGACACCTTTGGTTCTGAATCAACCTACCAGGTTGGTATTGAATTATATCTAATGGAAGACCTGAAATTCCGAGCGACAGAAGGCGAAGTCTTCCGAGCACCTAGCATTGGCGAAGCCTTTGCTGGTCAGGTCGATTCATTCCCAACTTACAAAGACCCCTGTATTCCAGCGGCTGGTTCACCATTACCACCTGGATGTGCTCAAGTTGGTCTTCAGCTTGATTCTCAGTTGCTGGCAAGAGTCGGAGGAAACCCAAACCTCGAGCCAGAATTCGGTGATACTTTTACTGCTGGTATTGTCTGGGATCCAGAGTTCAACCTCGGTAGCCTTAGCATCACTGTCGATTACTGGGAAACAGAACTCGAGAATATGATCAGCGGCCTTGGCGTAAATTATATCCTTGATGATTGCTACAACGCCCAGAACGCGGGCTCTTGTTCACTGATCACTCGTCGTGCTGACTACAGCATTGCGCAGGTCCTGGACGCTCCATTGAACGTTGCACTGGAAACCGCCGGAGGCATCGATACAGAAATTAGATTCATATTCGATACCGATTATGGTCAGTTCGATACTGCAATGATCTGGTCTCACTTAACCGAGCGTGAGCGTCAGGCGTTCCCAGGTGATACAAAGGAAGACAACAGTGGACGTTATACAGGGAACGATGCATTTGCCGAAGACAAGGTCAACTATTCGATTGACTGGATGAAAGGTAACTTCCGGGTTGCTTATCTAGGTGAATATATCAGTGAACTTAAGTCCGACGATGCATTTGGCGTTGGCTATACTCAGAAGATTGACTCTCAGCTGTATCACGATCTGACGTTTAAATACACGCATCCCAATAGTGGTGTGAGTATTAGCACGGGTATCAACAACGTCACTGATGAAGAGCCACCTTACATCGACCTTGGCTTTAACGCCAAAACGGATCCCTCGACTTATCGTTTGTTCGGTCGTGGTTACTTCGTTCGCCTTTCCTGGAGCATGGACGACCAGTAAAGGTTTAGATGTAAAACACGAAAAAGGCCGCTCTTGAGCGGCCTTTTTTTTGCAAGCATTTCGGCTACCACAGCGACTCGTCAGAAACTAATTCCTGTAATGCTTCAGCTTGACGAATCAGCTGCTTACTCATCTCACCAAGGTCAAGATGACGCATCGCTTTGCGTGCGTCATGGGGCAAATTTCGCACATTCTCTGCACCCAACTGCCACTTGAGGGAAAAGTGCCTGGCCGCGTCGCGGGGAAGCTCCGCCAGGCTGGATTCAATATGATCTGTCGGGACGGAATTCCCAGTGATCAACCATCGAAACCCCTGGCCAACGCTGGTTTCCCTTACCTGCGCGAGGATCACCTGATCCTTTATTCCCCAGACAACACGCGCCTCAATACGCGCTTTTTCAAAGACATTACTATTGATCAGTTCGTTGACAGCAACATCAAGCTGCTCTTTGGACCACTGATCAAAATCACCCTGACTATTGTCTGACATTAAATACCCCCTGGATTATGCTGTCAGATTGGACTTTATATTCCAGACTTCTCTGCCCACACTCGGCGCGGCTAACCCCCTGAACCAGCCACTTAAGGACAGCCTTGG
>JABJED010000420.1 GCA_018665025.1 Gammaproteobacteria bacterium | reverse complement strand
TTAATATTCAATTGGCTATCTCAACACAGGTGACAGCGCCGCAGGGTTATAAGCGCCAACTAGACACAGATTGTATTAGATCGTCCCCTATGAGGGCTAGTACAATCATCGAACTGGAGCTACCACACAAGAATCAGGACAGCGCTTATGAGTAACGACTACCCCAGGGATATGATCGGCTATGGCGCAACCCCACCCGCGGCCAACTGGCCCGGTAGTGCCCGGCTCGCCCTTAGCTTTGTCATCAACTACGAAGAAGGTGGCGAGAATAACATTCTGCACGGTGACCCGGCATCAGAGACGTTTCTTTCTGAAATCGTTGGCGCCAATGCCTATGAAGCCCGGCACATGAGCATGGAATCAATGTACGAATATGGCAGTCGTGCCGGTTTCTGGCGTTTGCACCGCTTGTTTCAACGCCATCAATTACCCGTCACTGTCTATGGCATCGCCATGGCGATGGAACGAAACCCCGACGTCGTCAGCGCGATGCTGGAAGCAAACTGGGAAATCGCTTCACACGGCTATCGGTGGATCGACTACCAGTTTGTGTCTGAAGAGACAGAGCGGGAACACATGACCAAGGCCATTGATATTCACGAACGGCTGACGGGTAGCAAGCCCCTTGGCTGGTACACCGGCCGCGATAGCCCAAACACCCGTAAACTGGTTCTGGAACATGACCACTTTCTTTATGACAGCGATTCATATGCTGATGACCTGCCCTATTGGCATCAACATCAGGGGGGGAACCATCTGGTCATTCCCTACACCCTTGATAATAATGATATGAAGTTTGTTGCGCCCCAGGGGTTTAACGCCGGCGACCAGTTTTACACTTATCTTAAAGACAGTTTTGACATCCTTTACGCAGAAGGCGGCAGGATGATGAATGTCGGCCTGCATTGCCGTGTTGTCGGCAAACCCGGTCGGGCCGCCTCACTGGCGAGATTTCTGGAATATGTTTCAACGAAACCAGACGTCTGGGTGGCTCGCAGGATGGATATCGCTAATCACTGGCATCTGCATCACAGGAGGGAATAACAAACTCCAGTACCAATGCTACCAGCGCCCCGGTGGAGACCGGAAACTGGAACAAAATGACGATCTCTGGCGACAGATCAGGCACCCGATCTACAGACATTGAAATGACGTATCCCAATACAACCGCTAGCACCACGACGGTCCAGTCCCGGGCTTTTGGCTGAGCCATCTCAACAACCCGGAATCCGGAAACGACAACCAGCATAAACATTAATAACGTGGCACCAAAAATCACCTCCGACGGAATACGCTGAAATACCGCTGTAAAGATTGGCAAGCAACCCAATATCACAAGAAAGCCGGCCACGTAGTTACCAACGTATCTGCTGCAGACGCCGCTTAACCTGATTACGCCATTGTTCTGGCTAAAGGTCGTACTGGGAAACGTACAAAACAGAGCAGCCATAAATGAGCTCAAGGCCTCCGCCATAATGCCGCCACGGATACGCAACCAATAGTCGGGTGTTCCTGTTTTCTTCTCGGACAGGTGATTGGTCGCTGTGATGTCCCCGATAGATTCCATCGCAGAGACCAGAAAAATTGGCATAATCAATACCATCACCTGGATATCTACGGTCAAGGGGTAGCGCCAGAACTCGGGGATAAAGAGAATATCGCCTTCGGTAACGCCTGAAAAATCAGCAATACCCATCTGAAGCGCTGCCAGAATACCAATGATTAGCCCGATTGTGATGCTGCTCAAACGCAGCCAAACCTGGCGCAGATTAGCGACAACCGCGATAACAGCAAAAACCACCGCCGCCAGCCCAAGATGCGAAACTCCGGAACCCTCCAACCCACCAGCAGCATTAAAAGCACCCCACAGGTTTTGCAAGGTCGCTTGAATGAGTGACAGTCCAATCAGGATGATAGTCGCACCAGCAACATTCGTCGTGATGATGCTTTTCAGTCGACGCACGGCAAGAGAAAGAACCAACATCAGCGCCGCACAAGCCGCGGATGAGCCAAAAATGGCACCAAGCGCTTCGCCGGATGTCATATTAAGTGCCAGTTTCTGGTAGGCAAAGATCATAATGCCGATAAACGCAAAGCTGGTTCCCTGAATGCTAAGTAACCCAGACCCCAGCATACCCATGCGATTTATCTGGAGCAGTGTGGCGAACCCGGACACGACCAAGGCTGAACTGATGACATAAGCACTGTCTTCCGCGCCCAGACCCATGCCGAGCGCCATCAGGAAAGGCGCGGTCAGAATGCCGCCGATAATAGCCAGCAAATGTTGAAAGCCCACGAAAGCAGCGCTCAAAACGGGAGGTTTTTCATCAAGCTTATAAAGCAACTGGGGCTGTAACGTATCCTGAGACATGTAATCTGCTGCGTTGAAAAACTTAATGTAACAAAGCTTGCGCCTTCCGCAAAACCAGATGCACAAGCGTTGCAGTATTTGTTATCTTGCCTCTCTTCAATTCAAAAGATGATCATTTATGAAAGCCTTCATTATCTCGATCAATTACAGGCCTACGCAAACACATAATCAACAACTGGAGTCCACATGAAAATAGGCATTGTTCTACCCCACCACGAAATCGGCGCTGACCCAGGCGCCATGAAGGCTTTTGCCACTGGCGCGGAAGAGCTTGGCGCAGATCACATTCTGATATATGACCATGTACTTGGCGCGGACAGGGAGCGACCGGGGGGGTTTCAGGGACCCTACGACAAAGATACCGAGTTTCACGAACCGTTGACGACCTTTTCCTATATCGCCGCGCTAACCAGCAAGATCGAACTAGTGACAACCGTATTGATCCTGCCACAGAGACAAACAGCGCTGGTGGCCAAGCAAGCTGCCCAGCTCGCGATACTGTCCAATAACCGGTTTCGTATGGGGGTTGGCACAGGCTGGAATGCGATCGAATATGAAGCGCTAAACGAAGAGTTTACCACCAGGGGCAAACGACAAACCGAGCAGGTCGAGTTATTGCGGCGTCTGTGGAGCGAGGATTCATTTTCGTTTGACGGCGAATATCACAAGATAACCCTTGCGGGAATTAACCCAAGACCGACTGAGCCTATTCCAATCTGGTTTGGCGGCGGCGCCCCCGCTCTGCTCGATCGTTGCGCGCGACTCGGCGACGGATGGATGCCACTCACTGGCCCCAACGATGCAGCGAAAGCCATGCTGGATACAATGAAAACCAAAAGAGAAGCAGCCGGCCTGTCATGGGAAGGGTTCGGTATACAGGCACAGGCTCAAGCCGGTGGCGGAACGCCAGAACGATGGAGTAGTCACTACAACAAGTGGCAAGACCTTGGCGCGACGCATATGGCTATTGCTACCCACAATGCGGGCGCTACCTCAGTTGATACTCACCTTAAGCTCTTTGAAGATTACAAAGCTGTGGTGAGCCAGGACTAGTCAGCCAGAACATCTGGCTTCGATCTGGAACCGGTGTGCCTCTACCTCATAGCGACCCCGGTTCTCGATCTTGGCATGCAACTGTCGTAAGTCCGGGGTACATAAACGCGCACCAAAACCATCAACTTGCCAGGGCGCCGCCCAGCGCATAGCGTTGAAGCCTATCTTCGATCATGCGACCTCCTACAAAGAACAAATCGCTGCCTCTCGTACTTCCATCTCGACCACTCATTTATGCGCCTTGAGTGCCAGTCACCGGGCCAAAACAGGCAGAGCAATATTTACAAAGATCATATCGTCACCCCATCTTTCAAAGTCTGTTTCAAATAGTTCCAAACCATAAATATTATTCCTCCGGAAATGCGGTTTATGTTGCCTATACTCTGATCGACGCTGTTCAGGATCACTTGAATGGCGTATAAAGAAAGGAATCGAAATCTCCCAGGAAATGCCGATGGACTATCCAGTAATTTCAGCTGATTCCCATATTACCGAAGCCCCAAATACTTATATCGACTACATAGATGCCAAATTTCGAGATCGTGCGCCTCGAATTGAATCGCTGGGGAATGGTGATGTTTTCATTATCGACGGCATGGATCGGCCCATCCAATTGGGGTTGGTTGCTGCAGCCGGTAAAAAGCCGGAAGAAATCACCACCGGTGGTGTCAAATTTGAAGAGCTGCATCGCAGTGGCTGGGACCCCAAAGCCAGGATCGCAGACCAGGAAAAAGATGGTGTGTCAGCAGAGATCATTTATCCAACCGTCGGTATGATGCTGTGTAACCATAAAGATTTTGATTACAAACAGGCCTGCTTTGATGCTTACAATCGCTGGATTGCTGAATACTGCAGCGAAAACCCGAATCGATTATTAGGCTGCGGGCAAACTGCCGTCAGCAGTCCGGAACAAACAGTTAAAGATCTCCAGTCCATCAAGGACCTGGGGTTACGCGGCGTGATGATGTCGGGCAATCCTCAGGAAGAAGACTTTGATTCAGAGATTTACAATCCCGTCTGGGAAAAGGCGATTGAGCTGGACCTGCCGGTTTCATTCCATATTCTAACGACCAAGGGAGGGGGTCATCGCGGGCCCAGAATTAACAGTTTCCTATCTATTATCCGGGGCAACCAGGACATTATGGGGACGTTGATCTTCGGTGGTGTGTTCGAGCGATATCCGGCATTGAAAGTTGTCTGCGTCGAAGCCGATGCAGGTTGGGTGCCGCATTATTTGTATCGCATGGATCATGCTTACAAACGTCACAGGAACTGGCTGGCACCGAACGTTGACCTGTCCAGGATGCCGAGCGAATATTTCCTCGAACATATCTACATCACCTTCCAGGATGATTGGGTCGCTTTCCGTAGTGCCGAAATGATGAACTGGCGCCGTTTGATGTGGGCTAACGATTTCCCCCACTCTGACTCCACCTGGCCCTGGTCACAGGCAATGCTGGAAGAACACACGAAGGTTCTAACACCAGAGATGAAACAGGCCATCTTGTGTGAAAATGTCGTCGATCTTTACAAGATCGACCTGGGCTCGCTGGCCCCGTAGATTCGGGGCAGTGTCAGTCTGAATTTCTTGCCTCACGCGCATCTCTCTTGGCAAAAACTTCGGTTGCCACCTGCATGCCTTCCACGGCGACCGGAAAGCCACCGTAAATTGCCATATGCATGATCAGCTCGCTTATTTCGGTTCGGGTAAGGCCATTGTCCAGTCCGCGGCCGATGTGGATGCGCAGTTCATTCGGGCAGTGCAACGCGGTCAGGGCGGCGACGGTGATCATACTGCGGTCTCTCAGCGACAACCCTTCCCTTGACCAGACGCCATCGGGTAACACGGTATCGATGATCAGTTTCCCCCAGTCATCTCGAATTTCTTCGGGTGCCGGAAGTTGGTCGGTAATTGCTCGAGAGAGTTTCAGTTTTTCTTCTTCATTCATCTTCTCATCACTCCGTTATTCTCTTGCGAAAGGCTGTTGAGGGTTTGCGAAAGGTGGGAACGCATGTGACGATCAATGTAAGCCTCTAACCTGACATTGTAAAACTCCCACCTGCCACATCAACTAGCCACTTGCTTTAACACCAAAACTGGCGCAGCAACCACCGCCCTCCACCTTTGCGACGGCCATTCAATCCTAAAACGTACCTTGATAAACAGACCAACTAAACCTCGTTCCGGCGGTTTTTTTATGATTGGGCTTTGGCGCCGGATGACCAGTTTTCCATCGATGCTACGGCAAGCTAATCCCTTAATTATAGGAGGCAAAAAATATGATCTTTTTTGAAAATAGAGAAAAACAAGTTAATGGCAAGATATATCAACCAGAACGGAATTTGGTTTGAAAGCAACTGGTTGCGTAGGCATCCATGGGTCCAACCTCGTTATGGCCCTCGATCTTTAAGTACCAGCAGTACCTGCGATACACCGTCTGTAGATTGGGCAAGCGGTAAGAAGTTTTCAGGGTTGTTGCTGGCTAAGAAAGGGAATGTTAACAAGGAAATTCAGCCAACATCCTGAATATCGAAGCAATATCCATTGGCTTTTATTTCGTGAGATTTACGCGGCTGCCTACGCCAAACAAGCACTATACTGACATCTACTGAACCACCCACAAGCCTTGGCTGAGGATTACCACCCAGACTGTCGTTAGCCAACCGCCTCAGCAACAAGACCCTCAAAATGCTGGTCACTCACTGGTGAAACCACTCTGCATGGATGATTAAAGGAACAGGAACTTACTCAGAAAAATCGCACCAATCACATAAACTGCGGCGGGACATTCTGCAGCCCTGCCACTCATCACTTTAATCGCAACATAGGTGATAAAGCCAAGCCCAATCCCATCGGCAATCGAGAAAGATAAAGGCATACCGAGCGCACAAACAATAGCCGGTGCGCTTTCGGTAAGGTCTTGCCAATCCAGCTCAGCCAAGCTCTTTGCCATCAGGCAAGCCACAAACAATAGCGCGGCTGATGTCGCAAACGCGGGAATAGTTTGGGCAAGCGGCGCAAAAAACAAGCAAAGAAGAAAAAGCCCTGCCGCTGTTACTGCTACCAGTCCGGTCCGACCACCGGATTCCACTCCGGCAGCACTTTCTATATAAGACGTCGTCGAAGAGGTTCCTGCGATTGCGCCGACAACCGTTGCTGTTGAATCAGACAATAACGCCCTACCTAACCTGGGCAGTTTGCCATCAGAGTCCGTTAAACCCGCCCGATTAGAAACCCCGACTAAGGTCCCCGCTGTATCAAACACATCCACGAGTAACATTGTTAACACGACCGTGACCATAGAGACGTCCAAAACCGCCATCAGATCAAATTTAAACAACACCGGAGAGAGCGATGGAGGTGCGGCAATAATGCCTTGATATTCTGCTGCACCAACGGCCAAACCAAGGACGGTCGCCACCAACATACCGATAATGACAGCGCCTGTGACACCTCGTGCCGTCAACGCGACGATCAATGCAAAGCCAGCTAAGCAAATAATAGCCCCGGGCGCCGCCATATCGCCAAAAGTCACCAGTGTTGCAGGGTTAGCTACCACCACGCCAGCATTCTTGAGCGCGATAAATCCAAGAAATAGCCCAATACCGGCGGAGATGCCAAGTTTAAGGTTCTTTGGGATGGCATTGATCAGCCATTCACGCACGGGCAATACACTCAAGATCACAAAAATAATCCCGGAGACAAAAACAGCCCCCAGCGCTGCCTCCCAGGTATGTCCTAATCCAAGCACGATGCCATAGGTAAAAAAGGCATTTTGGCCCATACCCGGCGCCTGAGCGATCGGGTAATTCGCCCATACCCCCATGAAAAGTGAACCCACCGCTGCAGCGATACAGGTCGCGACAAATACCGCCCCAAAATCCATACCCGCGTCTGACAAAATCGCGGGATTAACGACGGTAATGTAAGACATAGAAAGAAAAGTGGTGGCACCTGCGATGAGTTCAGTTCGCACATCCGTGCGGTGATGATCCAATTGAAAATAGCGCTGAAAAAAATCCTGCAATGCTGCACCCTGCTGGTTTTATAATTCACGTAACAATGACAAATAGCGTCCTGCAATGCTACTCTGCGGCCCATGAAAAAACGCTTCATTTCCGCCGATGAGTTGCTCATCGATTCTTTTAAACTGGCCGACCAGATTTTTCAGAGCGGCTTTAAACCCCATTTCATCGTTGGCGTCTGGCGCGGTGGCGCACCGGTTGGTATCGCGGTTCAGGAATACCTCGATTATCGGGGCCTCGAGACAGACCATATCGCTATTCGAACATCATCCTACTACTCGATTGGGGAGCAGGATAAAGAAGTTCGCGTACACGGTCTGAACTACATTATCGATAATGTTAACGCCGACGATGACCTACTACTTGTCGATGACGTGTTCGATTCTGGTCGTAGCATCATCGCAATTTTGAATGAATTGTCTGATAAGTCCCGCGCTAATCTACCCAAGACGATTAAGATTGCCACACCGTGGTACAAGCCCGACAGAAACACCACAGATATCGTTCCAGATTTTTTTATACACGAAACAGACCAATGGTTGGTGTTTCCCCATGAGCTATCGGGTTTAAGCGATGAAGAAATCGCAGCTAACAAACCGGAAATCTGGAAGACGATTTCTGCCATGAACGCAAAACCAGCAAGCAGCTAGTCATGAAAGTCGATATCGTAGACCTTAACGCGGTTGACGCGCAGCGACTTGTTACAGAATCCCTGATCCAATCAGGCTTTGCGGTAGTTGAAAACCATAAAATACCCGCCTCGGAACTGAATGCACTTTACGAGGACTGGGACAATTTCTTTTGTAAAAGCAATCCGGATCAGTACGTCACAGATGCAGAATCTCAGGCCGGATATTTCTCGGCTCTTTTTGCCGAAACCGCAAAGGGACACGAAGCACAGGACCTTAAAGAATACTTCCATTACTGGCCAGGTGGTGTTTTGCCTGGATCGGTTGAAAAGCTGACTCTGCATTATTATGACGCCATCTTTAATCTGGGCAAGGATGTGATGGCCTGGCTTCAGGCCAATTCACCAACAACCCTCTGGCAGTCTATCGACAAGCCTTTCGAAGAATATCTATCACGCAACCAGACCCTCTTACGTATCCTTAGGTATCCGCCCTTAACCGGCAATGAGCCGCCTGATGCTATTCGTGCCGGCGCTCACGAAGATATTAACCTCATCACCATGTTACCCGCCGCCAGCGAATCTGGCCTGCAGATTAAGCCAAAAGGCTTTGACAATTGGATACCCGTCGAGGCGCCACCCGGCTCCATTGTGATCAATATTGGGGACATGCTTCAGGAACTCACGGGAGGAGTAATACCATCGACGACTCACCGAGTCGTCAATCCAACAGGTGATGCCGCCAACAAGGCTCGCCTGACCGCACCGGTATTTTGCCACCCATACCCAGAGATGGTGCTGTCTGATAGATACACCGCAAAATCTTACCTTCACGAACGACTATCAGAGATCAATGCAGAAGCGCTTCGCCCTTCATGAGCGGCTCCCGGAAGGTAGTATTGGACACAGACCCAGGCATAGACGATGCCATGGCACTTCTTTACCTGCATGCCTGTGGCAACCTGGAACTATTAGGTATTACTACCATTTTGGGTAACGCCAGCATTGAAAACTGCACCAATAACGCCCTGTTCCTGTGTGAACAGTTTGGCATCACTGCGCCAGTCTATCGCGGAGCTGATCGGGGTGTGACGGGAGAACAACCCAAGGATTACCCCGACTTTGTTCATGGCATAAACGGCCTAGCAGATATACAAGTAACGGTTGCAGGAAAATCAGCAGAAGATCAGGACGCCTGTACCTATTTACTCGAATCATCCAACGCCAACCCAGGAGAGATCACCATTATCGCTGTGGGCAGACTTACTAACATCGCGATGGCGCTAAACAAAGACCCTACGTTTGCTAACCGCGTAAAAGAAATCATCTTCATGGGAGGCGCCGCAACTTGTGAAGGAAACGTTACCGCCTGGGCAGAAGCTAATATAATTGGCGATCCTGAAGCGGCGTCCATCGTCTTTAATTCGAACATTCCTCTCGTCATGGTTGGACTTGATGTCACCCTGCAGACCCGAATGTCACAACCCTTTGTGAATTCGTTAATGCCAGACCTATCACCACTGCAAAGCCTTTTGCGATCTATCAACAGTGTGTATGCAAGCTTCTACAAAACCAGTCAGAACCGGGACGAGTTTCCTGTCCACGATTCCTCGGCCATTGCCTACGCACACAATTCCGACATGTTTGGCACCGAGCACGGCCGACTCAGCTGTATCCTGGATGGAGAGCAACGCGGTAGGACGGTCTTCGTGCCGAGCAGATCAGGGAATCATCAAGTCTGCTTATCGATCGATTCAACCGCGATGCTCAATGATTATCTTAACAACGTCACTTCCGCTTACCGTTAAATAACCATCGATAAAGCCGGTAACGAAGCACCTTATTGTCGGCTGCGTCATGTTTTATCAAGAGACAATTAATACCTGTAGATCGCGGCCAGAGCAGCATTCGATGACAATAAACCTGTTGCTAATCTCTTTCCTGAGGAACAAGCTCTGCGGATAATTTGAGGAAAATCCAATGGGCAGGGAACAAAAAACCAATAAGGAAAGCAAAAAGACCGCACAGCTGTCGCAAAAAGAAAAAAAAGCACAAAAGAAAGCGAAGAAAGACAGCAAAGCAAAAATTGTCAGCGACCTGTAACGACCGCTCTACCTGACAACAACCCATACCGTCGCGCCCGATACCATTGGCGCTACAGCCTAGTCTGCTTCATAAGGCCATTGCCTTCTGCGGCCTGAGTGCCATCAATGACAGATGATGATATGGGGAGTAAATCGACCATCTAAATATCTTTTTAGGTCGAGAGAGCAAGGAGACGTTTGACCATACCGTAACAGTCGTGATCTTCTATCGCCTGATACATATACGGCATATTTGTTCCCCAGAGCGCCTTGGCCTCTCTTCCTTCAGGTGTCTCCAATGATTTAAGAACCGCCGTCCCCAAGGTGATCAGTGTCATCCACCAGAGGACATAACCCAGGCGATAGTCTTCCAACAACATTGGGTAGGTGTAAGCTGCTGTTTTAGGCTCAATTTCCGTCAACCTCTGATGATATTGCTTTAGAAAGTCGAGGTCTTTTCGTCGGACCGCGGGGGGGATGGAGTGCTGCCATGCTTCGCTAAACTCCAGGCCAGGGGGCCCTGGAGCCACTAGCTGCCAGTCAATATAAGTGATTTCGCTGGACTCCCCGATTTGGGGTTTCGTTCCAAATAAGTTGTTCCCTCTTAAATCGTTGTGCAGCAATGTATGAGGTCTTTGGTTCAAGATTTTGTAGATTTGGCCTAATAGTCGCTCTGCATTTCCATCACAGATGAGTCTGGTCATGGGCTCCAAAGATGGCCATTTATCCTGAAAAGGACTTTGTTTAAAAGCGTTCTCCCACAGTGCAACAAAAGTGTCGATATTATCTTCGCACCCCAGTGCAGCTTCGTACATCGGAAATTCGTAGCGGTTTTCCGGAAATCCAATCCAATCTGATTTAAGAGTATCGCTTTCCCAAAAAAGAGCGTGAAACTCTGCCAGCTCCAAGATGATCTTTCGTATGTCTGCTTCTCCCAGCTGATTAGTTAACTGATCAAATAACTTCGAGTGAGAGCTTAGGTCTTCCATGATGATAGAAAAAAATTCACATCGCTCCAGGTTGTCATATAGCACGCTGTAAATGGTCGGTGTACGAAGTGGTACCTCAGCGGCGAGTTTTTCGAAAAAGAGTACTTCTCGCAGATAAGCGTTATTGCTAATAGCAATTGCTCTCTGGTCTTCGTTCTGACAAACGATTTTGATGATGAGTGACCTGGGAAGTACTGATGGACCGTCAGCGTATATGATATCGCGGATTCTGAAGACATCTGAAAGATGACCTCCAGCAACGAGAATGGTGTTGAAGTCTATGACTTGAGTTCCAAGAATGCTTGATAACCATGGGGAAGTTACCTCATTGATGCACTTGGGAATGGTTGTGGTCATCTGTCGTTCCAAAAATTCTTGTACCAGTGGAGCAGATAAAAATAGTTATGCCAAGGTCTATTAACGTACAGGAAAAATGATGTTATATTGCCTCTACAGGAAAAATCTATTGGGAGCTATAAGCACTGTCAATGGTACCATTTCACCCGATGACCTCGGATTCACTCTGATGCATAAACATGTCATGGTCAATGCGAGTGGTTTATGAGACCAGTATCCTGAACTGTTGGGTCCTGAGCGGTGTGTTATCTAACGAAACGTAAAAGGTGTCCGCAGAGGAGAACATGAACTTAGAAAGTCAACACAACAAGGCTTATACGACCCAAGAAGGCTGGGTTCAATGCAGTTTTGAAAGAGACCGAAAGATCAGCCTACCCGTTTTCCATGGGCTTCAAAGGTTCCTAATGGAATTGAATATCGGACAGACAACAAACCGCCAGAGCTATCGCGCAGCGAATATCAAAACGAGGCTTCTAGAACAATGGTTCGGTTGGAGCAACCCTGTCACCCGCAAGTTTTTGAAGCGCAACACTACCGAAGACCCAGCGTATATCGACAGATCAATCAACCGATACCTGGACAACGGTCGTTGTACAGAAACAAAAGGCTATCTATATCCGAGTGAATCACTCACTGAGGATATGGCAGACATTTGTATCAGAGCTCAAACGCCCCACGAGTGGAAAAAAGCGTCAATAAAGCTCAACATTTCAAAAGACATATTAGGTCTATCCGCCCTAATGAATGAAAGAGGCAATGATCCTTTACGTGGGGTGTCAGGTCAGCTAATTAGGATAGAACTGTCAATCTGGGAGCAACTATTATCTCAACGCAATTTGCCCCTTTGTAGTTCAGAGCTGGCACACCGCTCGCGTATAAAAAAAAGTACCCTAACGACACTACTTGATGCGGCAATGAAACATAAATTATTCATCTCTACCATAGACGTCGAGGATGAAAGAATTACGCGTTGGACCCTCAACTCTCGCCATAGCAGAAACAAGTATATTAAGTCTCTTCTAGAAGAGAACGTCAAAACAACCGTCCGCTAATTGACGGGATAATCTGCTAACGTGGTTTACCTCCCCGTGGGTGGGGCCGTTTAAACTCAAGTAAAATACGGCATCACTAACATCCGTTGCCTTTGT
>JABJED010000419.1 GCA_018665025.1 Gammaproteobacteria bacterium | reverse complement strand
GGATAAGAATTCCCACCAGATATTTATCGAGCCAGAAGGGCTGGGTACCCATGAACTCTATCCGAACGGTATCAGTACCAGTTTGCCCTATGATGTTCAGGTCAATCTGGTTCGCTCGATCAAGGGGTTTGAGAACGCGCACATCACGCGGCCGGGCTATGCCATTGAATATGACTATTTCGAACCAAGAGAACTGCAACCCAGTCTCCAGACGCGCCATGTAGAAGGATTGTATTTTGCAGGTCAGATTAATGGTACGACCGGGTATGAAGAAGCCGCCGCGCAGGGGCTGGTGGCGGGTCTTAACGCTGCCAGACAATCGCAGGGTAAAGCGCCATGGTGCCCCAAACGCAGCGAAGCTTACATCGGTGTGTTGATTGATGATCTTATTACCATGGGAACACGTGAACCTTATCGAATGTTCACATCCCGGGCAGAGTACCGGCTGATATTGAGACAAGATAACGCCGACAGGCGCTTGACAGAAATGGGGCGAGAGCTTGGCATAGTCGGCGAAGACCGATGGAATAGTTTCTGTGAAAAGCGGAATCAGATCGATCGACTGAGCGATGAAATGAGGGTCGGTTTCATCCAGCCGGGTGAAGCGGGGGTTGAAGCGCTGCTCGGTCAAACCCTCAGCAGGGAGTATTCCCTGCACGATCTGGCAAAGCGACCTGAAGTAAAAGTCAGCGAACTGCTCAGCGCAATCGGCCACGAGAGGTTACCAGAGCATGTCACCGAACAGGTAGAGATTGATTGTAAGTACCAGGGATATATCGTCAGGCAACTGGATGAAATAGATCGTATTAAGGCGCAGCAAGATTTCCCGCTTCCGGGAGACCTTGATTATACTGAGATCCATGGGCTCTCGAACGAAGTCGTCCAGAAACTAAACCAGGTAAAACCAGCAACCCTGGGTCAGGCAGGAAGAATATCCGGTGTAACACCAGCAGCCGTTTCTATATTGCTGATCCATTTGAAAAAGCAGGGTAAGACCCAGGTAAGACAAAGCGCCTGATGAACCTCAAAGAGAAGATAGAGCGCGGCCTGGTCGCGTTGTCGCTTGAATCTCATCTCGAGGTCGCCGACAAGCTGGAGCAATACCTTGCGCTCATCACTAAATGGAACAAAGTTACCAACCTGACCTCGATTGATAACCCGGAACAGATGGTCTTGGTACATTTACTGGATTCGCTGTCCATTCAACCTTATCTTAGTGGCCCCCGGATACTTGACGTGGGCAGTGGAGCCGGTTTGCCGGGTATACCTCTCGCGCTGATCAATGAAGACAAAGACTTTATACTGCTCGACTCTAACGGCAAGAAAACGCGGTTTATGCTTCAGGTAACGATCGAATTGGGCATCAAAAATATAGAAGTAGTTCAATCAAGAGCCCAGGACTTCCAGGGGGAATTCGATCAAGTCGTGTGTCGCGCATTCACAGGCACGGACGATTTTGTTAAGGCTTGCTCGCACCTGTTGGCACCAGGAGGAAGCCTGTTTGCCATGAAGGGGCCAGCGGAAAGCGAAGTTACACCTCTACCGGGTTTTAAGCAGAGTATTCATCAACTGAATGTTCCTGGTTTATCCTCCGAGCGCTATCTAATAGAGATTGAACGATGACAGTTGTACTGGCCATTGCTAACCAGAAAGGAGGTGTCGGTAAAACGACAACCAGCGTAAACCTTGCAGCTTCCATTGCGAAGATGAATCGAAAAGTGTTGTTAGTTGACCTCGACCCCCAGGGTAACGCGACAATGGGTAGTGGCCTCGACAAATCAGACCTGGATCAATCGATTTATGATGTTCTGGTAGGTGACGCCGAGGCTGCTGATGCGATTGAAAACGCTGAGGCGGCTGGATACGACTTACTGGGAGCAAATGCTGACCTGTCCGGTGCAGAGATTGAGCTTATTGAATTCGACCGGCGGGAATACAGGCTCCGTGAGGCACTACTTGGCGTTCGAGTACGCTATGATTTTATTATCATTGATTGTCCGCCTGCGCTGGGGTTGCTGACTTTAAATGGACTGGTTGCTGCGGACAGTGTCATCATTCCCATGCAATGTGAATATTATGCGCTTGAGGGATTATCTGCATTGATGGATACCATCAGTCGTTTAAAATCATCGCTCAACCCTAAGCTGAAGATCGAGGGGCTGGTTCGTACCATGTACGATCCGCGCAATAGCCTAAGCAGGGAAGTGTCCTTGGAGTTGATTGATCACTTTGGCGATGCTGTCTACCGAACAATAATACCTAGAAATGTCCGCCTGGCTGAAGCGCCAAGTTACGGCGTGCCGATACTTTTTTATGATAAATACTCACGTGGGGCGAAAGCTTACCTGGCGCTCGCGGGTGAGGTGTTGAAGCAATACCCGGGCGCTCCATGACAGAACTCAGCAAGCGTTGTAACTTCGAGGAATCTAAATAATGGCGGCTAAGAAAAGAGGTTTGGGCCGGGGCCTGGATGCAATGCTTCCAAAGAAGGAAGAAGTAGCGCCACCCAAAACCGGTCTCGAAGAGATTCCAATAGAATTCATTCAGCCTGGAAAGTATCAGCCGAGAACCTATTTTGCTGAGGAATCCATTGCAGAGCTGAGCGATTCGATAAAAGCCCAGGGTGTCATCCAGCCAATTGTGCTGCGGCCAATTGGCGATGATCGTTACGAGATCATTGCGGGTGAAAGGCGCTGGAGAGCTGCACAATTAGCAGGCATAGAGAAAATACCGGCAGTTATCCGAACCGTCGATGACGAATCAGCCCTTGCGATGTCTCTTATCGAGAATATCCAACGGGAAGACCTGAACCCTCTGGAAGAGGCTACCGCCTTGCAGCGGCTTATCGATGATTTCCAGTTTACTCATCAGGAAGTGGCTGATGCGGTTGGTAAATCTCGCAGTGCTGTGACAAATACGCTGCGATTGACTCAACTGGCGCCGCCGGTTGCGGAAATGCTGGTGGCAGGAGACCTGGAAATGGGTCATGCCCGTGCGCTGCTGACGCTTGAGGTTAATGGACAGGTAGCGGTCGCCAAACAGGTTGTTGCCAGGGGGCTAAACGTAAGACAGACAGAAGAACTGGTTCGAGCTGCCGGTAAGACCACTGGGGGCACAGGAGTGAAGCCGGGTCAGGATGCAGATACAAGGCGGCTTGAACAGAGTCTTGGCCAAACCCTGGGTCAGCCAGTCCAGATAAGGCATACCAAGAAAGGCACAGGAAAGTTGGTGATCAGCTACAGCTCCCTCGATGAACTCGACGGAATACTGTCGAAGATGGGCTACCAGAAGGAGTAAAGAACTGACAGTTAGTGCCTCTTTAGCAAAGTAGTGGTAATTCCGACTTAACCTCATAAAAACTGACGTTCCAAGTTGCTCCGGTACTGCTTAATCTCTATACTCTGCCCCGCGACGAAGCGGGCGTTTTTGAATAAGAAATCTTTTGGTTTTAATGAAAGCAAAGGCGGCTAACCGATTGGGCAATTTAACCAAATCGCCGATTTTTCAAATCGTTGCAGCACAGTTCTTTGCGACACTTCTTGCATCAGCTTTGTGTTTGGTTTTTGACCGGGTAGCGGCAATATCTGCCGTGATGGCAGGAATAACCTGCATCGTTCCCGGGTGTTACACACTGGTGGTGAGCTTGAGACCTGTGATCAAAGGTGATCCAGGCCTTAGCCAGGTACTGCGAGGCGAGGTGGGCAAGTTTGCGCTAACAATAGCCCTGTTTGCTCTGGTGTTTGTATTCGTTAAGCCACTGAATGTGTTGGTGTTTTTTGGTACATTTGTAGGATTGCAGTTATGTGTGGCTGTTATCCTTTGGTATGGGTCTCGCAGGTTACTGAAGCGTTGACACTAATAAAGCAGGTTGAAGATATGCTTCAGACGGCAGCTTCTACCAAAGCGCATTAAACAGAAGGACAGCAGATAAACATGGCTGGGGATTACGCAAACTCTTCCGAGTATATTCAGCATCATCTGACAAACCTCACTTATGGGAGGTTTGCTGATGGTGAGTGGGGTTTTGCCCATGGACCTGAAGATATTGCTGAAATGGGTTTCATGTCAATCCATGTGGACACCATGTTCTGGTCGATATTCCTTGGCGGACTGTTCCTTGCCATATTCACGATGGCGGCAAGAAGTGCGACGGCAGGTGT
>JABJED010000071.1 GCA_018665025.1 Gammaproteobacteria bacterium | reverse complement strand
CAAACCGATGGTTCGCTTTTCAGGCGCTTTGTAGTAGCCGAGCGCATATAGCAATCGGCCCACAGGCCAAAGTAAACCGATGCCTGCCGCCCAAATATGATCAACAGCAAACGCGAACAGCCACAAACCTGGAAGGAACAATACCAGATGTTCAAGCGTGTTTTGATGCGCGCGGACATAACATTGATAAGCCTCCGGTCCCTCATGCGAAGGCGCTTGCACGTCAAATTTACCTCGCGCCATACCTGACTGATAAAGTGTGAAGTAGTAAACAAGCAGTCCAAGGCAGCTGACAATGCCGGGATAAATAGTTTCGTCCATGGTTTTCTCGAGGTTGGTTTAGCGTTGATTATCTAGTGTTCCGCCAAACACCGCTACCTCCTGACATCACTCGCATATCGAATCGCGACACACACAAATCCACACTAGCTCTGATAAGATCACTTTAAGCGTGTGTCGATCTTTGGGGTGCAGTCATGAATAGAGAACAAAGGATACGAGCTCGCAATAGCATTTACGGCGCATTCGTCGCTGATGCTGCGTCCATGGGACTGCACTGGGTGTACAGTCAAAAACGAATCATCGAGCTAACCCCGGAAAATCCAGAGTTTCGGCAGCCGGATGAAGCAGACTTTGAAGGCGGTGTTGGCTACTTCGCTCACGAAAACAAAAAAGTCGGTGACCTATCACAATATGGTGAGCAAATGTTGGTGATGCTTCGTTCGCTAAGTCAGACGAACGGCATCTACAATAAAGCAAACTATACCGAGGCATTCCGACGACACTTCGGTTACGGCGGCGAGTTCGTCGGCTACATCGACAAACCTACCCGTCAAACTCTGGACCGGATTTATCGTGATGAAGGTGACGGTATTGACCGAGTCAATGCCATTCCCTATGACGGCAATCAGCGGGACAAAGCCGCGATGCTCACCAAAGTGCTTGCCGCTGCCAAGCAATACGAAGGCAAGGCACTCAAAGATCGCGTCTCGTGGATTGCAGACTCCATGGCGGAACCGGATGTCGCGCGAAGCTATGCGTTGTCGCTTGTTGATGCCCTGGCATCAAAAGACGACTTCCCAGGCGCAGTCGATGAACAGCTTCCTGCAGTGAGCAAGCTTCCTCCACTAGTCGCTTGCCATTTTGAAGATCCCAAGCTAACTGAAATCTCAGAGTCAGCGATCAAAGTCACTAATAATGCACCCAGGGCACTGGATTTTGGGCATATATGTACATCTTTACTACAGTCTTCTATTGAAGGAATGAAAACCGCAACCGCCATTGATACGGCTATCAACGCAGGTTCAGAAAAAGCTCAGCCACAGCTGAAATCAGCGTTGGCTAGCAATGATTCAGTATCAGTGCTGAGCAAAGAATACGGCTTACATTGCGATCTCGGCGCGGGTGTTCCTAGCATCTTGCACAACCTGTCGAGCGCATCAGACTATAAAGCGGCTATACGAGCGAACATATACGCCGGCGGCGATAACTGCGGCAGAGGCATCATTTTGGGCGCGGTGTGCGGCGCCAAATTCGGCTTGGCGACCAAAGACGGCATACCCGGTGAATGGTTACAAAAGCTTAACCGAGCGCAAGAGATAGAAAATCTGGTCAACAAGTTGCTACCCGATTGATTTGTCAAGCAAGCCTATCTCGACATTGGGCGCTTCAAACAACCTTTGCAGACTTGGCCAACGAGAAATACACGCCTTCGTCTCGGCAAAATATTCAAGCTGAAGCTCACCAACTTTCCACAAGGGTTCTCGGTCAACGCAAATGGTTGGATCAAGAACCATCCAGCAGATTTCGCCAGGCGCCTCAACACCACAAGTATGGAAGTGCACAAACCTCGGGTTGGTAAAAATTTTATTGGACCAACGATCCGGATCCGCTGCAGCATCCAAGAAGTACTGAGATCCAGGATGAATACCAGCGTGCCAAGAAAGCAGCGAATCGGCATCCAGCGAGAACATCTGCGCAACATGATCATAGTGCGCCCGAATCGATGATACGTCTGTGTGCTTCCCCTCATAAGCTGTGACACGCCCATGTTCAACTCTAGCACCAACTACTTCATCAAGCGCAATGCTGGCAGGCTCATAAACTCTCGAGCCCGTTGGCGTTAAATATCGGGCCAACTTTAGCTCGCCAGAGAAACCTGAAGCATCTATGGGCGCATGCACCCCAACGGGGAACCGCAGCACTGTCACGTCATCAGGTTGAGTAACATTGCCGCCAGCTGGAGACATCTGGCCACGAAGATCAGACCCCAGCGAGCATGAAATCGATACCTCCCCAGCATTCAACAGCACCGTGTTGATCGCATGCTTCAACTCGGACATTGCCTGATACTCAATTCGCCCGTAATCTGAAGCAAGTTCAGCCAACGAAGACACATAGGACATCACTCGCCTTACCTTTGTTGGCTCTCGATCAAACCTCAACTGATCACCGATCCGCGCAAAAAAGATGCAACAGTCGAATTCTCCATGCATTAGCTTGGCCTTTTTTGCCTGTGAAGCTTCGCTGTCGCTGTCATCAACAAACCCATTATCAGGGCCTTCGGTTTGGCGCAATTCGACTTCGGCACCCATTTCGGTTGCGACCTGCGCCACCAACTTCGCAACATCAGTTTCATACCAACCTAAACGGGCATCTTCACAAAGAATCAACACACGCTCACCGGCCACTACAGCTGCACAATTCACCAGCAGGTTATGTGCACCTTCTCGGGCTTTCTTTTCAACACTCTGGCTAGCATTCATTTTTCTGGTCTCAAAGTAGTTTTCACCCCGGATCGACTGCATCTAAATTAGCCATCAGCCGCTCGATAGTGAAAGGCCTGATCAAACCGCCAGTCGAGATAATCACCACAAGTGATGGGTTCTGCTGCAGCTCGCTGCTCCGGAAAAATCTCGCCAGCATCAACGATCGACTCGGGATTTGGGTCAAATGCCAACACCAGAGAAATTCGATCCGTCACATCAGGACTGAGCACACGATGCGGCGCAGAACGAAATTCACCGCTGGTCCAACGCTGCAACAAATCACCTATGTTCACCACCAAAGTGCCGTCAATGGGCGGCGCATCCAGCCAATGCCCTTGTGTATTCTGCATTTGCAATCCACCAATATGGTCCTGACAGAGGATGGTCATTACGCCAAAATCGGTATGAGGTCCCACGCCATAGCGGGCTGTTGCCGGATCTGATGCGACCGCCATTGGTCTTGGCGGGTAATAAACAAACGAGGCTCTGGTCAGTGGGTTGTCGTTCCTTCGCAAAAAGAAATTGCTGTCTAGTTCCAAAGAAAAGGCTATGTTTCTCAATAAAATTTGCGCTAGCCGCTCAGCACTGTTGAGCCAGGCTTCTGCCGCTTTCTTGAAGCCAACTGCCTGTGTGGGCCACTGGTTTTTTCCTTGCAATGAGTGCGCCTGATGAAGATCAATGCCCGCATCGTGGCCCCAAACGAAACTCTCTTTGAGATCAGCCTTCACACCATCGGTCATCACAGCGCCGCCGGAAGCCAACCAGCCACGATGATTCTCTGAAATAATAACGTTGGACTTATCACTCTCAGCTTGAAGGAAGAACAACTTTGCCGCGTTCCTTGCCTCATCAGTGACAGATTCAGATATCCCGTGATTGCAGACATAGATGAAACCAGGGTCATGGCTGGCCTGACGTAACTTGTTCGCAACCTGCAGATTTAACTCGCCTCGAACCAGTTGGCCAATATCAATCACAGGAATGTTCTCAGAAGTGATTTGCGACATAGTTTTAACGCCTTTAAGACTTTTCGCTAGCGTAATAGCCAACAGTGTCATTTTCAGTGCTAACACCCAGACCATTAAGCAATCGGTTCACGTAGTTAAAATAGCCAACGATTTGATTCAGTTCAAGAATCTCACCATCGCTAAATCCCTCGCCCCTGAGATCCCATACATCCTGTTCTTCCATGTTTGCCGGCTCAAGGGTTAACTTTCTTGCATATTCAAAGAGTACCGCTTCTGCTTTTCCAAACGCCGATTCCGGCGTGCCACTGTTCAACGCCGCGTAAATCTTCTCGGCACGCGGGTCATCATCAATCAGGTGTCTGGCATTGGCCCAATGATTGGCCAGGGAATACTCGCACTGATTCAGTATTGAAACCCAGCTGGCGACGCATTCCTGAAGCCACACAGGTAGAGTATTCGCTGCATCGTGGAGCACCGCACGATACAGCACAACATGGCCTCGCATTGTGGAGGGCCTTAAAGAGTGTACCCGCATCACATTGTCCACAGTCCCGTGAGGTGTACGAGAAAGGTTCAGAACATCGAGTAATTCCTCGTCTGCATCATCATCATCAATCATTTCAATCCACGCTGCCATGCCAATCCCCAACTCACACTCAATATAAGCACAGCATAACAAACCGGGCTTCCAATCAATGTGCACCGGACAAAACCTGCGAAGTAGACAAAAACCCCAACAACCAGCTAGGGTGAACATTGCACATTAACTGAACAATATCAGCCAAGCATCAGTTAACAAGAAAGCAGGTAAACGAACATGACTGTAGCCCAGCCAACCTATGTAAACGAGAAAGCGAATCGAGATCTCTCGATGATACCCGGCAGCAACGGGCTCCCTTTTATCGGTCAAACCTTCGATTTCATCGATGACAACCTTGGCATGACTCTGGCGAACTACAAAAAGTATGGGCCGGTCTTCCGGATGTCACTGGTGTTCCAAAATATTGTCAATACGGTTGGGCCAGAGTTTCTTCGCCAAGTGTCACTCGATCAGGCCAAGGTTTTTTCATCGCAGGCCGGATGGGAAGGTATGGTTGGAGAGTTCTTCCAGGGCAGCTTGATTGTCCAGGATTTCGAAAACCACCGCATGCAAAGAAGGTTAATGCAGACCGCATTCAAAGCAGAATCCTTACACGGCTATATCCACAGCATCAACAACATCGTTCAAGCATCCTTAAAACAGTGGCCAAAGCAGGAACCAATGCTGTTTTATCCTGCGGTGAAACGTTTGTTGTTGGACATTGCGGCAAAAGTTTTTCTGGGTGCACAACTCGAGGAACAAAATGAACGAATCAACGGCGCTTTCGTTGATTTCGCAAATGGCGCAACGAGTATCGTCAAAAAGAACTGGCCTGGCTTCGCCTACCACAAAGGCCTAAAAGGACGACAAGTCCTCGACAATTTTATCCGTCAACGGATCGACGAGAAGCGCCAGGGTGATGGTACAGATATGTTCAGTCACTTTTGTCGCGAGAAAAACGATACAGGAGATTACTACTCGCACCAGGAAATCACTGATCACGTTCTGTTTCTGTTGTTTGCTGCACATGACACAACCACCAGTGCGCTCACGATGGCGATGCAACTTCTAGCAGAACACCAGGATTGGCAAACAGAACTGCGGGATACCATTGGGCGTATCGAAACCGACATACCTACATTCGATCAACTCGGTAGGAATATCCCACTCCTCGACTACACCTTTAAAGAGGTACTGCGACTCTATCCACCGGTGCCGGGCCTGATTCGTCGTACGATCAAACCTTGCGAAATCGGCGGCTATGAGGTTCCAGCCCACACCATGGTGGGTACATCAATTTCTGCCAACCACCACCTACCCGAATACTGGCACGAGCCGTTCAAATTTGATCCGATGCGGTTCTCTGAATCTCGAGCAGAGCATAAACAGCACAAATTTTTGTGGGCGCCGTTCGGTGGCGGCGGTCATAAATGCATTGGCTTGCATTTTGCCGATATGTTATTCAAGAGTGTGTTGCTTAATCTACTCAAGACACATCGCGTCCAATTTGCAGACTCAAAGCAAGCGTCCGGAAAAATCCTGTACGTACCGTTTACACGGCCTAAGGACAATTTACCGCTGGTTCTCATCTCGGAACGTTAAACACCATGCAGATCTCAGGTTGTTACACTAGTCCAGAGAGAACTGTTGAGTCAGGTCCCAGGCTAACGACTCATGTGTCGACTTAACAGATCAAGGACAATAAATGGATGTCTCAATAGGACGTCGTGGTTGACAGAGAACTAAAAAGAGAAATAGGACAAAAAAATGAAGAAACTGGAATTTGGCTGGTTCCTGCCCACCGCTGGCGACAGCACTGCTTACGGTCTGCCAGAGGCTAGTGTCGACGCAGACTCTGAGTATTTTGAGCGTGTCATCACCGCTGCAGAAAATGCCGGTTTTACTTATCTACTCATTCCGGTAGCCGAACAATGCTGGGAGGCCTACATCACCGGTGCATTCATGGCGGCACAAAGCAGCAAAATATCGATGCTAATTGCCGCGCGTCCTGGCTACGTAAACCCTGTGCTTCTGGCGAAAATGATCGCTACTTTCGACCAACTGAGCGGCGGCAGAATCTGCGTCAACCTGATTGCGGGCCAGGCAGAACTCGAAATCAAAGCAGAAGGGATCACATACGAAAAAGAAGATCGGTACGCACTGATGGAAGAAGAGGTTTCCATTATGAAAGCGCTATGGACAGCGCAAGAACCACTTCATTTTTCCGGCAAGTACCACAATATATCAGGAGCCAGAATTTCGCCCAAACCCGCCCAGAGCCCTCATCCAAAGTTCTACCTCGGTGGCGGTTCAGAAGAGGCATGGAATCTTTCTGCAAAACACTCCGATGTGCACCTGTTCTGGGGCGATACGCCGGAAAGAATTGCGCAAAACATTCAGGACATCCGGGGTCGCGCAAAGGCATTCGGCCGACAAGACGCTATCGGTTTCGGTATGCGCCTCCAAATAATATGCCGCGAGAATGAAGCAGATGCGCTTGATGCCGCAGAGCAACTTATCTGTCACATCCCAGAGGCAGCCAGAGAGAACCTCAAACGCCAAACAGCGACATCAAAGGCCAATCAGCGTGTGCAGGAACTGGCGGCAGAAAAAGGGCTCTGGATATCTCCACACCTGTGGACCGGACTTACACGTTTCCGTCCCGGTGCTGGTATTGCCGTCGTCGGCAATCCAGAACAATGTGCTGCCACCTTGCAACAATTTATCGATGTCGGCTGTCATTCATTTTGTTTGTCCGGATACCTGCATGATGCCGAAGCAGAACGCTTTGGCCGACTGGTACGCCCCATTTTAGCCAAACAAAATCCCGATCGGATGTCCTGATTCCTGGCTCCAGGGCCTACCTTTCTTGAGGGGAGTTCGCCGGTCTGTGCATGAATGGCGTGAAACTCCTTCTTTTCGCGACAGAAGTGGCTGAACATATCAGTGTCATCGCCGTGACGTTTCTGCTCAATACGCTGACGAATAAAGTGTTCCAGTTCGCGCCGTTGGCGAAATCAATAAACGCGTTGTTGATGCGGTTACCTTCTTGATCCAATTGAGTTCCCAGAAATACCTTCGCCGCGATGTCTAGCAGTAGTGTTTTCACAGCTGGATAGAACAACATGGGTTGTTGTACCGGCCACTCGTTCAGAGTAGAACGAACAATGTTGTTCATGCTGTCGATATACCCATGCAGTGATTCCGCTTTGAAAGCTGTTTGCATCAGCTTTCGTTGCATGCGGTGATCGTCAAAGTCCTGCACGATCAGGCTGCCCTGAAAGAACTCGCCAACCATGCCTTCCCATCCCGCGCGCGAGGAGAAGACCTTGTTCTGGTCCAGGGAAACTTGTCTGATAAAGTCTGGGCCTGAGGATAGGAACTATAACAGGGCTTTTCGATCGAAAGTCTGAGTATCGAACCAGATTGGTTGCCTGCTTGTTTTATGGAAGAGTGGAGCGGAATGACGATTAGTGGTTAAACGCTACCAAGTTTTTTGTTGTTTGTGGTTATTGGCTGACCTGGTGATGGGCGATTAGGCAAGGTGCTTTTCTGTTGGCGTAGGGAGAAATGCGCTGCCGTGGTTTCAACCATCAGATAGCGGCAAAGAGATCGTTTTGCGGCCCTTGACCCGGCCTTTGCCGGCGGCTTAACTGGGTGTTATGCAGCAGAGCGTTGACATACCGTATATGGTATATATACTATTTATGGTATGTGGGAAGTATACGAACATCGTAGGGTCGACAAACAACTAGGTAAATTGCCCGTAGATGTTTTGAAACGCTATGAGAAGTGGAAAGATATTGTTGAGTTAACGGGCCCCTCGGGCCTAAGGCTAATTAGAGGTTTTCGAGACGAAGCACTACGAGGAGATTGGAAAGGTCATAGATCATCCAGGCTTAGTCAGCAGTATCGCGTGATCT
>JABJED010000418.1 GCA_018665025.1 Gammaproteobacteria bacterium | reverse complement strand
TGCCATAGGGAATTTTATTGACGATGGTTTACACCTCGACAAGATTACCGTTAAGGGTGATGGTTCCGCTATTCGCAGCTACATGTATTCCGCCGAACTAGCAGGATTAGTGGGTAGGATCTGCGACAAAGAGGTCGAAATCATGCAGCCACCCAAGCCAAACCTCGTGCCCGAAAGATACCTACCCTTGGTTTCAAAAGCAGCCAAAGAGCTGGACCTTAATTTATTTCACTCACTTGAAGACTCGATATCAAAGACAGTGCTTTGGCATCGACAATTTACCCAGGCATCAAGGTCTTGGTCCCCAGCCCAGTAAAGTAAAGTAGTAATCTAATCGATCACTCGACTTCGTTAACCTTAATCTCCTTTAGCTTACGGCCCATGCTTAAAGGTATGTGGGTTAATAGACACATTACCAAGCCCCTGCTTGCTCGAACGTCAGCACTAAATTCACCGAACCAAATGACATCCAGGAGAGCGGCGCTTAAAGGCTGCTCTTTACTGACTGCCAGGCGGCCTCCGCTAGAATAGAAGCCACATCGCCCGGCGAACGGTTATTCCTGCCGGATAACCAAAGACGAGAGTATTCCAGCGTAGAACCGCAAATCAACGGTACATACATACTAGTGGGCAATTCGAGCAGTGCACCTGATGTCACGTGAGGCACAAACCAGTCATAAATTGACTGGCCAAATTCACGATCCATCTTCCGAAGCTCCAGTTTGGCATTGTCCGAAAGCGTAACTTCCCGTGACAGCAAGAACCCTGCGAGCTCCGGTTGATCAGTCACCCATTCACAGCAAAAGGTAACAATTGCTTTGATGCCGGTACTGGCTGTCCTTCTGGGTAAAAGAGCCTCGAGCAGACGAGAATTAAATTGATTAACGCCGTCTATGAAAAGCGCTTCGGCGATTCCTTCCTTGTTGCCAAAGTGGTGGTAAAGGCTGCCAACGGAACACCCAGCATCGTTAAGGATATTGCTGACGTTAGTTCGCTCAATACCCACTTCCGAAAAATGGCCCAGAGCCACCTCCATCACGCGAGATTTCAGTTCACTGGTCTGGTTTTTTCGCGACATGACTTATTAGAACATTATTCTAGTATTTATTTCTAGTTTTGATATATTGCACACTCCAGATACCTATTGGAACCAATTGATGGATATTGAGCTGAGTAACGATGACCTCTCTTTTGAAGCAGAGGTAAGAGAATTCCTTGCCGGGAATGCCTATAAAGACGGTGAGGATCCAAATAAATGGCGAATGGACTGGTTTGAAAAAGCCAGGGGAAAAGGCGGCTGGGATGTGCCCAAGTGGCCTGCCAAATTTGGCGGTCCTGGCTGGACGCCGAACCAGCATTATATCTGGCAGAAAGAAACAGCCAGATCGAGCACCCCTTGGGACATGCCCTTCGGACTCAGCATGCTGGGCCCTGTACTGATGGCCCATGGGTCCGAAGAACAGCAGGAACGATTTTTGCCTGACATCCGCGCACGGAAGGTTAACTGGTGCCAGGGATACTCCGAGCCAGGTGCCGGCTCAGATCTGGCAAGTCTCAAGACAAAAGCAGTGCTGTCTGAAGACGGCAGCCACTATGTTGTTAATGGCACCAAGATCTGGACCACGATGGCGCATATTGCAGACTGGATCTTCTGTCTGACCCGCACCAGCGACGCAGGTATCAAACAGGAAGGGATCACTTTCCTGCTGTTTCCGATGAAGCAGGAAGGTATTGAGGTTAAACCCATCATTACTCTGGGTGGTTCACATAGTGTTAATACTGTGTTCTTTACTGATATCAAGGTACCGGTAGAAAATCGTGTCGGTGCAGAAGGTAAAGGCTGGACCTACGCCAAGGGTTTACTTGAGCATGAGCGAACAGGTATCGCAGGTATTTCAAACTCCATCGTTGCCCTGGAAGGTTTGAAAGACAAAGCCAGCAGTGTGAAGCGTGGCAACGGTAGCCTGATGGATGTACCCAGCTTCAAAGCCAAGGTCGCCGCTCTCGAGATTGATTTAATGGCGGTTGAGTACACAGAGCTCAGGAGCCTGGCGACAGCAAGCGCTGGCACGGCGCCGGGACCGGAGTCTTCAATCCTGAAGCTCAAGGGAACAGACATTCAGCAGCGGATACAAAAGCTGACCATGGAAGCTGGTGGACAATTCTCTGCGGCTTGGGGTGGCACTAATGCCGGTCCGGATTTCGCCAGAGCTGGTATGGGCGGTTATATGGGCAGCCGCGTTTACACTATTTACGGTGGTGCCAGCGAAGTCCAAAAAGACATTGTTACCAAGAAAGTGCTTGGCATTAAGTCGTCGAAGAAATAGGAAACTTTGAAATGAATTTTGATTTAAGCGAAGAACAACAACTGGTTTCGGATTCGATTGAACGGTTTGTTCTGAACAACTACGACCTGGAAAGCAGAGTCACCATTGTGCAACAGTCGCCGGGTTTCAGCCTGGACCACTGGAAGACCATGTCGGAACTTGGCTGGCTCGGACTGCCCTTTAGTGAAGATGATGGCGGATTCGGCGGTGATCAGCTTGATACGATGGTATTGATGGAGCAGTTCGGAAAAGGACTGGTTCTTGAACCGTTTCTTGCCAGCATCGTGCTTGGTGGAGGTGTATTGAAACGGGTCGCAAGTGAAGCACAACGTAAGGCATGGCTGGAAGTCGTGATCGATGGCTCAAAGCAACTTGCTTTGGCTTATGCGGAGCCAGAATCAGGCTATGAGCCGCACAATGTTGCCGTCGCCGGTAACAAAACCAATGATGGTTACACGCTGACGGGCACAAAGTGCATGGTCCTGCATGGCAAAACCGCTGATGCTTTTGTTGTCTCGTTCCGAACCAGTGGTGGCGTCGTTGATCAGTCTGGTATTTCCCTGGCGTTGATTCCGGCAGACCGAGACGGCCTGACAGTACAAGGCTTCCCAACAGTTGATGGCCTGCAGTCTTCAGAACTGACATTCAACCAGGTTAGCATCACAGCCGACGACCTGCTCGGCGAAATCGACAATGGATTTGGCGCGCTGAATGAGGTCATCAATGATGGCATTTTGGCAGTTGCTGCAGAAGCTCTCGGTGCTATGGAAATCCTTTATAAGGATACGGTGGCCTATACCCAGGCGCGGGAACAATTTGATCATCCTTTGTCTGATTTTCAGGTACTGCAACATCGTATGGTCGAGATGTTCATGGAATATGAACAGTGCAAATCACTGCTCTTTCGCGCAACAATGGAAGTGGCCGCTGGCGGTGATGATGCCCAGCGTTGTGTACATGCGTTGAAACATCTTATTGGCAAGGCTGCGTTTTTTGTAGGTGAAAACGCAGTGCAGACACATGGAGGCATGGGGGTAACGGAAGAATTGCGAGTTGGGCATTACTTCAAGCGACTGCTTGTGATTGAAGCCCAGTTTGGTAACACCGACTACCATCTGGATCAGTTTTCTGCCTGATATCCCATCGAATACCAGCGCTCATTTGATACCGTTTTGGAATCGGGTTTCCCCAAAGTAAGGGCCGGAAAGTGATCCCGGCCACTTTCCATCAACTTGATTTCACCGCTTTCAATTACTTCTAATCCAGCGAATTGTGCCTACTATAAGGCCTACTGTAAGGCCTACTGTAAGGCTTGCTGTAAGGCCTACTGCAAGGCTTGCTGTAAGGCCTACTGTAAGGCTTGCTGTAAGGCCTACTGCAAGGTTTGCTGCAAGGTTTGCTGCTGGTATGGCTCAAGCGCTTCCTGGTTTCTAACTTCAGTAATTGTCTGTTCAACGCATCAATGGATAAAATTGAACCCATCAAAACGAAAACTGCGCAGCTGATAACTTCGGAAGGAAATCTGTCGGGTTTTCAGGTATTCATCCCCCAATCGATTGTCTCGCGGGCCAATCCTAATCCTGGTGCGATATAATACCGAAACACTACTGATTCCCACATTTACCTAACCCCGCAGTACGCCTTCGGACCATGAGGTTTTCACAATGAATTACTTCCGGCCACTTTATTTTTTTGTGTTGGGATGGGTCGTGATACTGTCAACTGAGACATTTCCCCTGTTGGGACTTATCAACGGACTGGGTCAGCTGTTGCTATTTGCAGGCGTGGTCTGCCTACCGGTTTGGCGCACAGGACGCATGTGCTACGTCGACATTGGCTGGCCATGGGGCCTGGTTCTGCTGGGCGGTGTCAGTTATCTCTACAGCGACGGTTATTGGCTGCGGTCACTCACCGTGACTGTCCTGGTCATCCTGGTTGGACTGCGCATGGGCCTCGGTGCGCTCAATATGTGGCGCCTGGGTTTGCTCAACAAGGAATTCCCTCGATATCAGTATCAACGCAGACGTTGGCAGAGAGATGGCAAAACCAATGTGGGATTGGCGCTGCAGGTAGACGCCATTGCCCAGGGGCTGGCCAATGCCTCATTTCTGGCGCTACCGGTTTTTATCATCGCAGCAAATCGCAGCGCATCGTTTTCAGTGTTCGAATTGGTAGGTCTAGTGATTTGGTTATTGGCCTTTACCATGGAATCTGTCGCTGACCTTCAGAAGAGCCGTTTTCTGCGAGAGATGAAACAGGCGGGGAACAAGCACCAGGTTTGCAATGTGGGTTTTTGGCGATACTGCAGACACCCCAATTACTTTGCTGAATGGATGGTATGGAATGGCCTGGTGATCGCCGCACTGCCATCGTGGTTTTTACTGCAGAGCCAGGAAAACACCATAGTCTGGCTGCTACTCGGCGCTGGCCTGCTGTTTACTTCAAGAGTGATGTACAGCACGCTGGTGTATGGCACCGGCGCAATACCGTCAGAACACTACTCGTTAAAGAAAAGGCCCGGCTATAAAGAGTATCAACAACACACGAATCGTTTTTTTCCTGGACCACGAGGATCTTCCCCCGATCTACCAGGCAATCGGTAGGGAGAAAGGAATGGGCGCTGAGCTGAAGATGTACCAGAGAATTCTTTGATCTCGGAAGCCTAATCGCCGATACTGTCATCGGCGCTCAATTACAAAAAGGCGCAAACAAATATGAGAGGAACTATTGAGAGGCTAACCGAAGAAGAGCAAGCCAAAGTGCCTATTTACGTGCCTATCAGTCTAGTCTCGTTATTAACACTTCCCTTTTCGACAAAACGCAATATACCGTCTAGTTATACTTCTGGGGGGATCTCCAGGGCGCAGATATAAACGGAGCTATCTTTATTACAAGACGCGGCGCAATTAAAAGGCGCGGCAAATGGCAACGAAATAACACAGAAAACGTCTACGATGGACGATTTTGACGAGAACGACAAAAGCACAAACAAATAATTCAGCGTAGATATAGCGAATCTATCTCGCAAAAAAAAATGGAATTTCTAAGGTGTACAGTTACAAGACTTTTTTTGATGAAGGCGTTTTAGTCACTAAATTTTATGGCGAATATATCTCAGATGAAGGGGACAAAAGTCTCTTGGACGTCTGCAAGGCAATGACAATAGATGAAAGGTATGCGATAAAAATAGTGATATGGGATCTGCAGGACGTCACGGCTATGAGCATTATTGACACTGACCATGCACGAGTGGGACATTTTGAGAACGCACTCTTCAAGCTATTTGAACACCCCGGGAAAGACGCTGCTGAGCACCTGCAGGCAGTAGAAATCTACCATATCCAACCTGACGATAGAGCGGTTGGCGATATATTTCGTGAAAGGATCGAGAGGGTTGGACGGGCAACAAGAAAGACTCCACTAATTGACGGCAACAATCCCAGGGGTTTATCTGAACTATTGCAATCACTCGACTTATTAAAGCTCCAGCCTCTACTTGCGGGAGAATGGCAAAAGGGAGAGCCTAGTGCGGGTTGAAACACAGCGGCATGTCCTGCAGGATTCACCGGAAGGTGCCCAACAGCTAAGACCGAATCTTCAACAAAACTCTTACCCATGAAAATGTCGAACCCTATCGCACACAGAAACGACCTGAGTATTCACATTGATGGCCTGGGGATTGCCGAGCTCCGATCGAATATTTGCGACTACTTATTGTTGGCCATGGCGCTGATTTTAGCGCCGCTGCTATGTGTATCTCTTCTCCGTACTCTAGAGACTGGCTGGCTACCCGTCTATTTTTTCCACATAGCCACGGTCCTTATAGTATGGGCTCTATGGATATTTCGAGGCCGCCTGACTTATGAGGTTCGCAGCTACTTTTCTATTGCTTTTCAAGGTGCGGTCGCGGTGATTGGTATATACACCCATGGCGTGACGGCCGCTGGAGGTGCCTGGATTATAGGTTCCGCAATATCGGCCACCGTGCTGCAGGGGCAGAAAGCAGGAATATTCGTGTTGTTAACGTTACTGCTGATAGCTGTCATTCTCGCTCCATTGTTTGTTACAGGATTGTTGGTGCCCCAAATTATAGTAGAGGCTCCCTCTACAGCTGCGATTCAATGGTCGCTTTATATCCTCAACTGGTTTTTCCTGGGCGGGACTACAGTTATAGCCGTTGGATACATAAACCAATACTTTTCGGAGACCATGGAGCAGTTGGTAACAAAATCCAACGCGCTTGAAGAAAGCCAATTTGAATATTTCGACTTGTTTGAGAATGTTGCTGACGTGATATACAGAGCCGATTTAGATGGGAAAATTATCCGTATATCACCTTCAGCTTTAGAAGGACTTGGGTTTCGTCCTGACGAAATGATCGGTACAGTGCTAGCTGATTACTACGTCGACCCGAACAAACGATCCGAATTAGCGGTGAAACTTCAAGAAAACGAAGGCACAGTGACTAACTTTGAAGCACAGCTGTTTGCGAAAAACGGTGAACCCCAATGGATTTCAACCAATGTCAGGCATTGGAAAGATAAAGATGGCACGGTCATCGGTCTACAAGGAGTCGCTCGCAATATTAATGATTTAAAGAACTTTGATGAGGCACTACGACAGTCGCAAAAACTGGATGCCCTGGGACAACTCTCTGGCGGAATAGCACACGATTTTAATAATGTTCTCAGCATCATCTTAGGCAACGCTGAAATAGTGAGAACCGACGCCAAGAATATTGGGGACACTAAACAGCCTATTGCAGAAATATTAAAATCAATTGAGCATGCTGCTTCGTTGACCAAACGGCTGTTGGCTTTCAGTCGCCCGGACAGGCTCGAACCTCAGCCTTGCGAAATTGACCAGGTGATCCGCAATATTGACGGCATGTTACGACGAACCTTGGGGGCGAACATCACGCTGTCTTTTAGTCTAGGCTGCGATGGTACATTGTCCCTGGTCGATGAAAACCAACTTGAAGCTTCACTCCTTAACTTGGCTATCAACGCAACCGATGCTATGCCAAACGGCGGGACGTTGATGATCCAAACCAAAATAGTTTCATCAGAATTAGGCGAAGAAAAAGATGCTGATAGCCCGGACGCAAAAGACCTTATATGCATTACGGTGCGGGACACCGGTACAGGAATGTCAGAGGAAATAGCGACGAAAGCTTTAGAACCATTCTTTACTACCAAACCACTCGGGATGGGTAACGGCCTGGGACTAAGCATGGTGTACCAGTTTGTGAGCGAAAGCCGGGGCGACATATCTATCCAAAGTGAATTGGGGGACGGAACCAGTATTACGTTAACGCTGCCGAAAACTGACGTTAAGTTAGATACATCGTCAATTAGTCGGGAAGTCAATACGGACCTCATAAAACCCAAAGTGCGAATTCTGCTCGTAGAGGATTCGGCGCCTTTACTAACGCTAGTCCAAAGACAATTGAAGAATGAAAACTTCGAAGTCCTTACAGCGATGAATGGTCAAGAGGCATTTGAAATTATTCACCAGGACAACAAAATCGACGTAATTTTTAGTGATATCATGCTGCCTGGAGGCATCAGCGGATTCGACATATGTAGAGAGGCCCGAAAAATACGTAGCGATTTCAAGGTCCTTCTAACCACGGGTTACGCGCAGAATACCCCGAACGAAATCGATGCACTCGCAAAAGCCCCAATACTTTATAAACCCTTTAGTCGCGAAGATTTGTTGACAAGACTCGCGGAAATCATTGCTGAGCCTACACCATCCACAAGAGAGCTTTAGCGAGCCAACCGATACTTCTGCCATACACCGACAACCCAAAGCAGATATTCTACAAACTTGCAGTGCGCGACCTAGAGACTTAATCTCCCCCTCCACTTACCTTATTACAGAATTCCACGGTGGATAAAAGTGAGGCATATAAAGAATGACTTCGCAGACAATAAAACCGTTTGATGAGCTCAGGGTTATCGACTTGACTCATGTGCTTGCAGGGCCTTATTGCACTTATCAGCTTAGTCTACTCGGCGCCGACGTTATCAAAGTTGAATCACCTAAGGGTGACATGGTCCGCGCTTGGGGTGGAGAACAAGAACAGATCAAGCTGGGTTTGGGTACCGGCTTTGTTGCTCAGAATGCAGGCAAACGTAGCGTTGTCTTCGACATAACCACTAAACGCGGTAGCTCGCTGGTTCGCGAATTGGTTAAGCAAGCCGATGTCTTTGTAGAGAACTATCGCCCAGGCACCATGGCGAATCACGGCCTTGACTACAAAACGCTTGCAGATGAAAACTCTCAGCTCATTTACGTTTCAATTTCTGCATTTGGTCAGAACGGTCCCCAAGGTCACAGGCCAGGCTTCGATGACGTCATCCAAGCGACCTCTGGATTCATGTCGATCAATCAACGGGGCGATGGTCCTATTAGAACGGGTGGGCCCGTTCTGGATTACGCCACAGGCATGCAAGCCACATCGGCAATACTGGCGGCTGTAATGCTCAGGGCGCGGACGGGGAATGGACAACGTATAGATGTCGCAATGCAGGATGTGACGATGCTGTTGATGAACCGGCATTCGAGTATTGCAGCCACGACAGGTATTCCTGTGGAGCCAGGGCAGAATCGTGACGGGCCATTACTCGGTAGATACGCCACTAAAGACGGATACGTTATGCTAGCTGGATATCGACCATCGAACCAAAGACCAATCCTCGATGCTATCGGACTCACCGAATACTCATCAATGACCACCTCAGAACTGTTTATTGCCATGCCTGAGATAGATCAGCGAGTTGAGGAGGTCCTTAAGGAAAAAACAAGCAGCGAATGGGATCAGGTGTTTAGTCAAGAAGCGGTTGTTGCGGGCGCGGTTGTAGATCTAGCTGATGTAATTAAGTCAGGTCAGCCAGCAGCCAGGGGGTTCTTTTCCGAAGTCCAAAGCGAATTCGGCAATCACCAGGTGACTACAGCTGGATACCGTATCAATGATTCAGTCTTCTCCCCTGGCTCGCACGTGCCCACCCTGGGAGAAAACACTCGCGAAGTACTGGCAGAATTGGGTTACGACGAAGATGAAGTTGCTGCTTTATTTTCAGAAGGAGCGGTCAACTAAGTCGAGTCTTCAAATAAGGTCAAAGGCTTGAAGCCCGATGGGTGGCCCGTCATCGAATGTACCACAGAGGACCAATATCGCTGGGTCGCCAGTCATATTGGCAAGAGCCAGGTGTATCTAGCAGACTCTGAACCTGAAGACTTACAGCTGAAGCGGTAATCCCCCTTTTTGTACATCGTCGCAGTGAACCCTTGTGGGTTGTCACTGGTGTTAACAGGGTGAGTCATGGAGATGTTAGGATCGGTCGTGGACGTCTGCAGATGGACCCTGTCAGTTTCGGATTCATTGCCTCTTTCGAAACAGGAAAAGTTAAAGGCCGCCACCAGTCAATTTCCACCTTGATCACTTGCCGTAAGGTAGCATGAGAAGTTGAAGTATATTTCGTTGTTGACGAAATTAAGATTCATCAGCCGCAGATTATCATAGGTTGTTGACAGTACAAGCGATGCTCGACCAGGCCAGTCCGAACCGATGATATTGCTGATCGAACCCTGACTCTTGAAAACCGCTTCTCTTGGGCCCAACTCTGCGAAAAACTGAGCATCGGCTTGACCAATGGTATTACCATCGGCGTCATAAAGCGTGCCACGAATATCAGGTATGGCGGTAAAACCATCGTTGATGAAACGAACGTAGGCGATGTCTGTCGAGTCTGAGCCTTCAACGTTCTGCGCATTACCAGAACGAACACAATTGGTATTGGTCACTCGTCCATTTCGACTCAACT
>JABJED010000417.1 GCA_018665025.1 Gammaproteobacteria bacterium | reverse complement strand
GGAAGACACCAGCGAGACCGAAGAATCAATGCTCGATCTCAATCCGGATAGGAGCGCTGAATCTCGACTAAGCTGCCAGATAATAGTGAGCGACGATCTGGACGGTATTGTGGTTAACCTTCCCGAGTTTCAATATTAGAACAAAATAAGCGACACGCCGATAAATTGAACCCAAGGTATTACTCATGAGTGAAGCGGCAATGCTTACAGAAGACCCCTACTCCATACCCTTGGAAGACATTAATGTCAGTGACGCCAACTTGTTCATGAATGACAACCACTGGGGGTACTTCGAGCGGTTGCGTAACGAGGACCCGGTCCATTATTGCGAGGACAGTCTCTTCGGCCCCTACTGGTCGGTGACCAAATTCAATAACATTATGGAGATCGAGAAAGACCACAACGCCTTCTCTTCCGAAGGAGGCATCACACTTGCCGATCAACCTGAGGATTTCCAGACCGTTAACTTTATTTCTCTGGACCCGCCAAGACACGACGTACAACGCAAAGCTGTTACCGGTGTCGTCGCTCCCATGAATCTCGCTAAACTTGAGCCCATTATCCGGTCTCGAGCAGGCAAAATTCTTGATGACGTACCCATCGGCGAGGAGTTTGATTGGGTCAGTCATGTTTCGATCGAACTAACGACGCAGATGCTTGCCACGCTGTTCGATTTCCCGTTTGAGGATCGCTCCAAACTCACCTACTGGTCAGATATGGCAACTAGCGGTGAATTGGCTGGTGGACCAACACCAGAACCAGTGCGCCGCGCGGCATTGCTCGAGTGTCTTGAGGTATTTACCGACCTGTGGAACGAGAGAGTCCAAAGAGATCCAGCAGAGGCCAACGATCTCATCACTATGATGGCGCACAACCCTAACACTCAGGACATGGACCCTATGGAATATCTGGGTAACCTCATCCTGTTAATCGTGGGTGGCAACGACACCACACGGAATTCAATTTCCGGGGGAGTCTATTTTTTAGATCAGTTTCCCGATCAATTCGCCAAGGTAAAAAAAGATCATTCGCTAATCCCGACGATGGTGCCCGAGATTATTAGATACCAGACACCACTCGCCTACATGCGACGCCGGGCCACCCAGGACTACCAAATCGGGGGCAAAAACATCAAAGCAGGCGATAAATTGGCCATGTGGTACGTCTCTGGCAACCGGGACGACGAAGTTATCGAAAACCCCAACGAGTTCATTATTGATCGCAATACGCCGCGGCATCACCTTTCATTCGGGTTTGGTATCCACCGCTGCATGGGCAACCGTCTGGCTGAGATGCAATTGCGAATAGTCTGGGAAGAAATTCTGAAACGCTTCAAGCGTATCGAAGTCGTCAGGGAACCGGGAAGAACACAATCAAGTTTTGTCAAAGGCTACACTGACTTGCAGGTTGTGGTGACAGCCAAATAACAGATACCGGGAAATGACCATCGCGAGAACAAGTCGAGTCTACTACCGAACATCGCCGGATGGAGTCGTGGTCGTAAAAGATGGCGCAGAGCTTGCGGTTTACCGGTCTACCGAGGAATTAATTGAGACCCACATCAAAGGCATGCTCGCCAAAGACCGGCAGGACACCAGGAAGGTTCGTAAGATCCTCCGCAGCTACCGCCCTTCCGACGTCATCAGAAGCCGGGATTAAAAATGGAGCTACACACCTGCCTCTGGAACGACGTTCAGGCATTCCATTTTAACGATGTCGACTTCGATATTCTTCGACGTGCAATGCCGGGGTTGACCGTTGTTGTCCATGCAAATGAATCAAGCTTCCTTGAACAGGCAGAAAAGGTCGAGGCTGTCTTGGCCTGGGATTTCAAAGCAGCATGGTATCCGCAGTTCACGAACCTTAAGTGGATCATGACACCCGCTGCCGGCAAGGATTGGGTTGAGCCACATCCATTAGGAAAGGTAAAAATCGTACACGGGACTTTCCACGGAAAACTTCTCAGCGAATCTCTACTCAGCGCATTGCTTTTTATGAACCACCAAATGCCACGGATGTTGGATAACTTCCGGGAGCGCGCTTGGGACAGGGATATTCAAGGCCAGTCCAGATTGCTTTCGGATCAAACAGTCATGATTATCGGGTTCGGACACATTGGTCAGGATTGCGCAAAAGCACTGGCACGTATGGGTACCTGCGTCATTGGAGTCTCCCGCTCCGCCACACCAGTGTCATTCGGAGCCGAAGTTTACGGTCTGGAACTTCTTGCTGATCACTTACCAAAAGCTGATCATGTTGTCCTTCTGTTACCCGGCGGAGAGGAAACAGAGCGGTTTATGGATGAAACACGTTTAGCCATGTGTAAAAAAGGAGCTTACATCTACAACTTTGGCCGCGGTAATGCTTTGTACTCAAGGGACCTGGTAGCATCCTGGGAGCATCTGGGTGGCGCATTCCTGGATGTGACCGATGAAGAGCCGCTACCGGCAACGTCAGAGCTTTGGGCGCTAAAAAATATGATGATCACACCCCACTCCAGTTGTATTTATAAGAGCTACAAAGAAGCGTTTCTTAAAGAAACTCTTAATTATTTACGTTAAATATAAACCGTATCTTTTTGTAACATAACACTTTTTAGGCCTAACCTCTCTATGCGACTTTTCCTTACAGCGCTCTTTTGGATCTACTGCTC
>JABJED010000416.1 GCA_018665025.1 Gammaproteobacteria bacterium | reverse complement strand
ATTCACGGTCAGATTGGCGGCAGAGGATGGTCGTATTTGCTATCGCGGCGATTGGGCTGCTGCTGAACGAGCAGAATTTGAAAAATATGGTCATCAGCACGGTGATGCGATTGATAGTGATTTTTTCCCGCGTTTGTGGCCTAAATGTGAATCGGACAAATATTCATATAAGGATAATCAATGCATCTAGCTAGATTCCCCCGGTTACGGTTTGCACACTTACCAACACCGCTTGAGCCGATGGAAAACCTCTCCCGCCTGTTGGATGGTCCGAACATCTGGGTCAAGCGCGATGACTGCACTGGTCTTGCCGGCGGCGGCAACAAAACACGTAAGCTGGAATTCCTGATGGCAGACGCCGAACAGCAGGGCGCTGACACCATCATCACGCAGGGTGCTGTGCAATCCAATCATGCCCGACAGACCGCCGCTATCGCTGCCAAACTGGGTTATGAATGTTATTTGTTACTGGAGAACAGAACCGGTTCAGACGACCCGGACTTTCTTGCTAACGGTAACGTGCTGCTCGATGACATCTATAACGCCAGGCTCAGTGACTTTCCAGCCGGAACCGACATGAACCAGGAAATGCTAAGTCTCGCCGAAGAGCTGCGCGTCGCAGGTAAGAAGCCATACATTATCCCGGGTGGTGGCTCGAATCGTATTGGCGCGTTGGGTTACGTCAACGCAGCCTATGAGTTGGTCGGGCAGTGTAATGATCAAGGATTAAAGGTTGATCACATCGTCCATGCGACTGGTAGTACCGGGACTCAAGCAGGATTGGTAACCGGTCTGACGGCAATCCATAGTGGTATTGATCTGATGGGTATCAGCGTCAGAGCGCTAAAAGAGGCGCAAGAAGAAAATGTTTATCGATTGGCGTGCGAGACAGCGGAGCTTATCGGTTCATCGGCGGCGCTGAATCGCTCGGACGTCGTGGCGAACAGTGACTATGTCGGTGAGGGTTATGGCATGCCAACCGATGGCATGATCGAAGCGGTTGAAATGACCGCCAGACATGAATCGATTTTGCTGGACCCGGTTTACTCTGGTAAAGCTATGGCAGGTTTGATCGATCTGGTTCGTCAGGGCTTTTACCGGCGCGAAGAGAACATTGTGTTTATTCATACCGGTGGCGCGCAGGCGCTATCGGGCTATCGAAGTTTGTTCGGGCAACGGGTGGTCTGACGTTAATGGAAATCATCAAGCAGGCACCATCTTTGAGAGCTGACGATGACCCGGAGGTGGTCAGACGGGTTACAGAGATAATCAATAATATTCGCCAAGAAGGCGAGACAGCGGTTAGACGGTTGGCGCGAGAGTTAGATGATTGGGAGCAGGATTTTGTTCTCAGCGATGAGAAGCGAACGGCCTTAATAAGTCAGGTTTCCGAGCAGACTAAAACTGATCTGCAATTTGCCTGGCATCAGATTAAGCGATTCGCCCAGGCACAAATGGATAGCCTGACAGAATTTGAAATTGAGACCGAACCTGGTGTGACACTGGGGCAACGATTGGTGCCGGTGGGCTCGGCCGGCTGTTATGTGCCGGGTGGACGATACGCGCATGCGGCGTCAGCACTGATGAGCATCACCACGGCTAAGACCGCAGGCGTTTCGAAGATCATTGCCTGCTCGCCGCCAAGGGGCGAGAGCATTCATCCGGCGGTCGTCTATGCGATGGACCTGGCAGGCGCTGATGTCATTCTAGAGCTCGGTGGAGTGCAGGCTATTGCAACGATGGCTTTTGGGCTTTTTGATCAGCAAGCAGTTGATATGCTGGTTGGCCCAGGTAACCATTATGTCGCCACGGCGAAGCGGCTGCTATTTGGTGAAGTCGGCATTGATGTGCTGGCTGGACCCACTGAATCCGCAATCATTGCTGATGCGAGTGCAGATCCGATGGCTATTGCGATTGATCTGGTCTCGCAAGCCGAGCATGGTCCGGACTCTCCGGTTTGGTTGATGACCGACAATCGGCACATCGCAGATGAAGTGATGCTACTGGTCCCTAGAATCGCAGCAGGTATGCCCAATGCTGAAATCATCAATCAAGCCTGGCAGCAACACGCTGAAATCATCCTCTGTGAGGACCGGGATGAGATGGTTCAGGTCAGTGATCGCTATGCGCCCGAACACTTGCAGATTCTGGCAGCTGATCATGACTGGTGGTTGGCTGAGCTCCGCAACTACGGCTCATTGTTCCTTGGTGAGGGAAGTACGGTGACTCATGGTGATAAATGTTCAGGGACTAATCACATACTGCCAACTCGAGGTGGTTCGCGATTTACCGGTGGGTTAAATGTACAGAAATTCGTCAAGGTATTGACCTGGCAGAAAATTGAT
>JABJED010000415.1 GCA_018665025.1 Gammaproteobacteria bacterium | reverse complement strand
GCTTCACTTGCGCCGACAAGAACCGCTCGGGACTTGCCCGAGCGAATGTCCTGAATCCCCTGGCGCAGGTTGTACAGGAAGGTTGCGCAGGCACCGATGTTCGCTCCGGTAGTTCCCATATTTCCAAGAATATAGGCATTAACAAAATCCGCTGTCATCTCGGCGAGACCAAGTGGCAGGTTTTTCGAGCTTACGCGCTTGCCCATCAGCCCGGCCTGTAACAGCCCGCCAGAACCATTGGTATCCAATTGCCCCATCGCGCTGCTTGCATAGACCGAGATCTGGTCAGCGGGCACTCGCCGTCTGACTTCATCCCAGTGAATACCAAGAGAGTTCAGTGCATCCGATGCGCCGAATACAGTGAGCTGCAGTCCGCGTGGATGGTTGCGCGACTGATATAATTTTTCTGGTTCGAAACCAGAAGGCAATTGTCCGGCCGCCAGTACCCGGGATGATCGAGTGTCATTGAACAGTAAATCCAGATCACCCCTGACCGAGACGATCACGCCGTCGCCAGCTTCGTCAACGATCCAGTCGTCCGGGATATTGTCAGGCAGGTGGTTTCGCTTCATGGAGAAACTAATGGCTTTGTCTGATGTGCTTTTTATGGTCGCCCTCTTGTGAAGAGGGATCGAATTCGCATCAAAAAGATTGGTTTCAAGGCGCCGGACTAAGGTGTGGTCCAGCATCGCTTTTCTGGCTTCTGCCGAAGTCGAATCCGTACGATTCATGAGCGCGGCGAGTGCAGCGAAGGTTTTGTCTTGTACAGAAGAATTCAGCTCATCAATCACCATGCGCCGGTAACCATGATGAGATGAACTTCGACCGGCGGGGTTAACGCCGCCAAAGCCAACAATTACCGGCAGGCGTGACAAGGCATAAACTCCTAAGTACCTAATTCAATTGAATAATGAAGATTATTGTACGTGGTTGAATGATGCTTGTCGCTAAACCATCTCGATCGCAACGGCAGTCGCTTCGCCGCCGCCGATGCACAAAGAAGCAATGCCTCTTTTCTTGCCAAGTTTTTTCAGCGCGTACATCAACGAGACGATGATTCTGGAGCCAGTAGAGCCAACAGGATGCCCCTGTGCGCAGGCGCCGCCGTGAATGTTCACTTTTTCAGGATCCAGCCCAAGTTCGCGGGTTGCTAAAATCGTTACCATCGCGAATGCCTCATTGATCTCGAACAGGTCAACATCGTCCTTTGACCACCCGGTTTTCTCGAGCAGTTTTTCGATAGCGCCGATAGGCGCGATAGTGAATTCTGACGGATGACGAGAGTTGGTGGTGTGGGCGACAATTCGTGCCATGGGTTTCAGGCCTTTTTCCTTCACTGCAGCCTCGCTTGCCAGGATCAGTGCAGAGCCACCGTCTGAGATAGAGCTGGAATTTGCGGCGGTAACTGTACCGTCTTCTTTGAACGCGGGTCTCAGCGTCGGAATTTTGTCGATTTTTGCATTGTGTGGTTGCTCATCGTCGGTGACGATAGTTTCACCTTTACGGGACTTCACAGTCACAGCAACGGTTTCGTCTTTAAGTGAACCATCGTCGATAGCATTTTTTGCCCTGGTCAGAGACTCGATGGCAAATGCATCCATGTCTTCCCTGGTAAGTTGGTACTTGTCCGCGATTTCCTGTGCGAAAGAACCCATGAGACGTCCGGTCTTTGCATCTTCAAGCGCATCGGTAAACATGGAATCCTGGATTTCACCGTGTCCCATACGCATACCGCCGCGTGCTTTTGGCAACATGTAGGGGGAATTGGTCATACTTTCCATTCCTCCCGCCACCATGATATCGTTAGAGCCGGCTTTGATGAGGTCGTGTGCCAGCATCGTCGCTTTCATCCCTGACCCACAAAGCTTGTTAATCGTCGTCGCACCTGATTCCACTGGAATACCGGCATCCATGGCCGCCTGTCGTGCAGGGCCCTGGCGAAGTCCATTTGGCAGGACGCAGCCCATGATGATTTCCTGGACATCTTCACCCTTGAGGTTTGCGCGCTCGATGGCTGCGGCTATTGCAGCACTTCCGAGGTCAACGGCAGAAAGATCACTAAAGCATCCTTGCATGCCTCCCATAGGGGTTCTGGCGCCAGAAGCGATATATACGGATTCAGTCATTGTCGGGTCCTGTTATTCTCGTTAGTCGTATAATGTTGCGGAGCATTATAGAGCCCTCGGCGCCGCTGGTATAGAGCCCTCAGCGCCGCGGGTATAGAGCCCTCAGCGTGTTTGGATAGAGCCCTCAGCCTGCTGGTATAGAGCCCTCAGCGCCGCGGGAATAGAGCCCTCAGCCTGCTGGTATAGAGCCCTCAGCGCCGCGGGTATAGAGCCCTCAGC
>JABJED010000414.1 GCA_018665025.1 Gammaproteobacteria bacterium | reverse complement strand
TATCTGTGTCGACCGATTCACTGGAATCAAGAGGGAAAGCATCCTCTCCATCGGCAACACCATCATTGTCGTCATCGCTATCTTCAAAATTGATAATACCGTCAGCATCGATATCCGGCGGGCGGCCAGACAATGCTGCCACCTGGAACATTGTTGTCCGAATGCTCAGGGCGGCATCAGCCCCTAGGTTCTGATCCAATCTATCGACTCCACATGGACTAGATCCGCATTGTCTTGTGGGCGTCGAAAAGAACTGGAGGTCCGGGCCGCTTGTGTTGTAGTCCTCTTGAAAAGCCATAATTGTTACGAAGTCATTATCGACGCCGTGGCCACGGGACCACACATAAGTCCCCTCGTCAGATTCCTCGCGAACCGAATGACCAAGCCCAAAATTATGGCCAAGCTCATGAGCCAGTATAGAAGCTCCACAATCTGCTGCTACAACTGCGACTACGTCTGATCTATCGGTAAAACCAAAGTCGCCTTCCTTGTTATCCGCTGCTCGAATCGCGTACCCACAAATTCCATCTTCTGGTTCATCCTCTATAAAAAGGACAACCAGATCAGCACCGGCACTTTCTCTGGCACTGTCGATACCATCAAATACCCCAGCTTGTGCCTTTAAGTCTCTCATTGCCGTTAACGTGTCTAATGACTTTGTGTAGTTAGTTTCCTGGAGACCTACCAGCCTCAATTTTGCATCAATACCGCTATTACGGAAGGCCTGATTCGCCCATTCTAGTTCCTGAATGATTCTTGCGAGCGGCTCATTTAAATACAACTGAGCAACCCCAGGCGTGTAAAGCACCATGACATCCAAGGTCAGATTATCTGTAAGGCTCTCATTATCGAACGGATCGGTGCCTGCTACAGATTCGTTGTAATCGCTAACGCCGTCGCCGTCCGAGTCCGCAATAAAATCTATTGACGTAGCTGATAGGTTACGGCTTGGCATTGGCTCACCATTCCTTGTTTCGATAGTCTGCCAAACAACGATACTATTCCCTGTCCCTGCTCTTAACCAAATGTGCGTGAATGGGGAGTCTAAAGTTGGTGCAGTGTATTCGCCGGTGATTGCTACATTATCAATCGAGGACATACCTGGAATGGCGAGCATGACGTCAAATTTTGCACCGAACCAGGAGGACTGACCCCAAAACTCTCCTGATGTAAAGTGGCCAATATTTACAGTGGCTATGATAATTTCTTCTTGACTGGTATTTACAATGCTTGGGATGCGAACTGTAGCCTGGCCATTTTCAAGAAGCTCGAGGCTAGGTGTCCCTGCGAAGTGTATAGCCGGCCCGAAGGCGCCGCTGACACTCTCTCCACCCAGTTCGGGTTTAGGAAATTCCAATCCGGGATCCAAGCGTACTGAGTCTCGAGTGATCCATTGATCGTCAACTAACTCTTGCAAATCGAGAACAAAGATTGCGGTATCCTGATCGCTAAGTTCGGTGGGAAGTTCAAATGCGGTTGTAATATTGGTGCCTTGGGGATATTCCTCTCCGGAGTTCAGCGCTCCTGGATAATACGCGTACGCGTTAATCCAACGCGTTTTGATTGGTAATTCAGGACTGGTCCCGAGCAGCATTCGAAGATCACCGCTGGTGGTAATCTCACTATTGGAGATACCCGCGGTGATGGTTATAGCCGTAAGACCCGCGCTTTGGACGTTACATGGACACATGAGGGACAATTCAGCAACGACGATACGTGGCAACATCAACAAGGTTGCTATAAATATGACTTGCCGGATTACGCTTCTCATATCATTGGCTGAGGTTCTTTGAGAACCGGTTCATCTACATAGATTGGCTCTGCGTTGGAATCTTCAGCATCAAGACCTGAGTTTCTTGAACCGATTGCTGCTGATGGAATCAACCACCCGTACTCAAGGTTGCCCACTAGCTCATACTCTCCTGAGGGCGTGAACAAATTAACAAAGGTGTTTTTCTGACCCAAGGTTACGAGCACATTGTTTAGTATGGTCTCATCTGGGTATGACTTCAAAGTGACGATACCACCTGCGTGTTCTTCCCTTTCTTCGATTGTCGAGGTGAGTGTGTAGTCAATTTGTGGCACGTAAAACTCAATATGATCTCCTACTTTCCAACTGTTAGAGCGAAGCTGAGTAATCTCTAACAAAACAGCATTGGGTATATCTCGGGTATAGCTGGAGATAATGGGCGTTTTATTGTTTTCGGATGGAAAAGACCACGCCTGAACCGCGCCTTTAGCAGCGGGGTTCGGTTGCTTAGGAAGCATGGAGACGGGCTCCGAAGCCAGCTTTTGCTTAGCATCGACCCTAATGCCTGCCTGAAAGACTGCAGAAGATTGCTTGGCCCCCAGCAAGCGATCCGCAACATAATAGGCTGTGGACAAAAAGACTATCATGGCGACGATCGTCATTTTATTCATATCAACTCCATTCTACCGCCTCCACAAACATTTCCGCCATCGCCATACATCAAGCGAAGGTTACATTGAACTGAAGTATGTCCCTGAACAACTGCCGCATAACTCCAGGATCAATCGCTGTACCCGCGTACACCGGAAAATATAATAAGTGTGAGCAAAGGTTTTCTAATTTCATTTCTCAAACTTAGAATTTTATTTCTACTTTATAAACCCATTCAGGACGAACGGTCTGTTTCAACGGAGCATCTGGCGTCAAAACAAGGGCAGGCCCCAATGGCCATTCTAATTCCCGAAAGTGAGCGACCGCCATCAACGATCTAGCAAAGCCTTGCTTCCGGGTAAGGTTGTGACAAAGTCCATTCATAAGGGGCATTGCCTTATATGTTTCTTGTGCTTTTATGTGAAGCTTGTCCGGCCAATGTGCCCAGGTTCTTTTCTAACCACTTTATTTTAGAAATTCGCGTTGCTGTAGACTGGGCAGTCGGGTCAACGCAACCCGCGTCAAACTCTTCAATCCATTGAAAGTTCATGCCTCTTTCCCAGCAGAATTCCATTTCAGCGGTAGATTGTGTGCCGCTATAAGTAGAACAACCGGTGGTCAGTGCGATAAGCAGGAAAGCCAGGATAGTCTTGTACATGTTGTTCACCCTTTTTACATATTTGGTTTATGGGAGGAGATTGTAAGGGGGTCTTGTAAACGGGGGTTGATGCCAATGTGCACTAATGTAACGGAATGTGACCTAACTTCCAGGCGCCAGCCAGAACCCTGCAGGAGATGGGTTTTAGCGTACGTTAGACGGGGGGTAGCATTATCCGTAAGGCCGTGATTTAAGATTGAAGCAGCAGAAAGCATTGCCGTTTACGGGCGATCAGCGGTTGTACTGCCGTTGCTTGGGAGCATTGGGAGAGAGCGGGCTCTCCCCCTTGTTGCTTTTCAGGACAGGTTGTCTTCGGAAGTTACCCAGAAACCTTGCTCATCCAATCGTCAATCGGAACGAAGGGACCCGAAGATTCAACTTCGCCCAATTGCTCTGCGAACAGTCGTGCAATCACACCGGTCGAACAATCGACATCCGGATAAGTAATGACATTTACGAATTTTCCGATTCCTGCAGCCCATCCTCCAACTACTGTTTCTCCTTTGCCGTCGGCAATGATGGACTGTTGTCTAGCCATCAACGCGTTCCACTCATCTGAACCCATTTTTATACGATCATAGGCTCTACCTGGACGAAGGATTGAAAAAGATGTGTAACTCGTAGCATTTCTCCTGGTTATTATGAAGTGGATCCCATCATTGGCCATTTGTAGTCGGCACACCTAAAGGTGTTTCACCCGCAGAAGACGTGGACCAATCCTTACCAAACCCTTTTAAACAAATGGACTAAGCTGTTTGCTCTAAAGGCGCTTCTACGGGCGTCAATTTTTTGAGTTCGGGCATAACGTCCTTTGCAAACTGCTGCATGTTGCGATTGGCTTCGTCATGGGGCATGCCTCCGTAGGAGCACACTGCCATAAAGCCGTCGGCAAGGGTGTTTTCTCGCATAGTCTGCACTTTGTCGAACACTTGATCTGGGGTGCCCCATATCTGCAGGTCAACATAGAAGTCCGTCATTTTTTGCATGCCACCGGGCGCGTTCAGCCGATCATACATCTCGCCGTGAAACTCGTAGCCCGCTGTGTTTTTCAGGTGGTCCTTGTTGAATTCATAATGATCGATGACGGAATCCCAGTAAGCGCCGATGTAGCGCCGAGCCATTTCTTCCGCACGATCCGCCGAGTCGTCGATGAACATCCAGCCTGCACAGTAAGGCCCCGGTGCCTGTTCGCCAGTTGCGGCAAAGAAGGTTGAGCGGTACTGGCTCAGTTCTTTTTGTACAACTGGCCACGGCTTCTGAGGCACGATGAGAATACCGACGCCCATTTTTGCCATGATCTCTGCTGATTCTGTAGATATGGCAGCCGCATAGGTGCGGCCCTTAAACGATTTATAGGGCCGGGGCCGAAGATCGACACGCGGTTGCTTAACATATTCTCCGTCGTATTCGCAGAAGCCTTGTTCCAGACCGTTCAACAGCATCTCTGCTGTTTCAGCGAATCGTCCACGTGCTTCGGGCATGGCGACGCGAAACCCTTCGAACTCAATGCGGCCGGTGCCACGACCCATGCCTAAGACAGTACGCCCGTTTGACAGCACATCTAGCATTGCCACTTGCTCTGCGACTCTCAAAGGATCATGCCATGGTAGTACAGCGACCATTGAGCCGAGTTGGATTTTTTCGGTACACCCGGCCATATAGGTAAGGAACTGGAAGACGTTGGGGCACATTGTGTAGTCGGTGAAGTGGTGCTCGACACTCCATATTGAATCGAAACCCAGCGGCTCAGCTTGTTTCGCTAAAACAAGTTCTTCGGCGTAAATATCGCGGTCGGGTTTGGTCTCTCCCGGGTTTTGAAAAATAACTGATAGGCCTACATGCATTTGATTTCCCCAGGTATAAAAACAGGTATCGATATCGAATTTGAGTGTCTTGCCTATAGCGAGTATGCCATTTAGCTCTGTGGATAAATACCTAAGGCGACTTGGCCAACGTAGCCTCGCGAGAGTGGATTGCTACTCATGAATCCGCCACCGCGGTACAAGTCCATTGCCTGGATAACGATTTCGATCGCGCCACGATTTGCGACCCATTTTGCGGCTGACGTCCTGAAGGGCGTTTATCCTATGCTGTTTACTGTTGGCGCAGGGAGAAACTCATCGCCGTGGTATCAACCATCAGTTAGGGCGCTGTACACGTTTGTTGTACATGCAGTCATCCTAGGTGGGCGCCTTCCAGGCACTACAGATATCAGTGACAATGTCAGTTCACAATGTCAGTTCACAATGTCACCATGATGAATCGCATTACAGCGGCTAGATTAATGACAATTCTCGACGAGACCATAACTCTGGCGCCACGACCGGCAATTTTTTTTATGGCACGCCAATTATTTACTCGCTACGGATTCGGAAATATCGATAAAGACCAAAGATCGTTGTTTTGGTTATCCAAGCTTTTTAATAGGGACGCTTTGGTCTGTGTAGTCCTAAGTCACTGTGTGGCATGTTCCAGGTTGGACGATCCATCACTGACGCCAAAGGTCGCCGACCGGACTGTTCAGAAGACCCAGCAGAGCGCCTCACCACGGGTGGCGGAACGACAGGCATTGTTCGGTGATCTACATATTCATACCGAGCTATCAACTGATGCCTACATCATGGGAGTACGAACGCGACCGGAAGATGTCTATCGATTCGCGAAAGGTCAGAAGATCTCACATGGTGCCGGCTATTCCATAGAGATTTCCCAGCCGTTGGATTTCGTTGCCGTTACAGACCACGCTGAGTATTTGGGCCAGGCCCGCCTGGCCGGCTTAGATCTGCCTACGACTCGCGATCCGCTGTCTGAACTGTTAATAAACGGTCGAGTTTGGGAAATCACTCTGGCATGGTTGGAAACGGCCCGGGCCATTCAAGAACACGGTTTCAGCCCAAACGGTGAGGCGGTTAATCGAGTAATTAATCGGTCTGCCTGGCAAGAAACAATTGATGCCGCCGAGCGTCACAACCAACCTGGTGTCTTTACCTCATTTATTGGCTACGAGTGGTCTGGAGATGTCGGAGACGTCACTGTGCATATGCACAGGAATGTGATCTACCGCGATAACAACGTTTCCGATCGACCTTTCAGCAAGCTTGACAGCAATCGTCCGGAAGATTTGTGGCAGTTTTTAGAAGAGCAGAACCGATTGGGGAATGTCGCGATGGCGATACCGCATAACGGCAATCTTAGCCGGGGAAATATGTACGCGCCTCGCAACTCGGAAGGTGAGCCAATTGATTCAGCCTATGCTGAGATGCGTAGTACTTATGAACCACTAACGGAGATACTACAAATAAAGGGGAGCTCCGAGACCCACCCTCTATTGTCTAGCCTTGATGAGCACGCAAATTTTGAAATCCTGAAAGATTCCCTGTTTGTCGGCGAAGCAACGTTAGAAACGATTAAAGGGGGGTACCTGCGAGACGCGCTGAGAGTTGGTTTAGAACTGCAGCACGCAGAAGGATTTAATCCCTTTGCCTATGGTGTGATTGGCTCCAGCGACAGCCATAACGCCAGTTCGCCCTCAGATGAAGCCAACTACACGGGTAAGTTACCAATGTTAGACGGCAGTGCTGGGCTTCGCACCGATGAAGCATTGTTCTTACCAGAAGGAATGAACCCAGTCACTAGCTGGGGCTCTGGTGGCCTGGCCGGTGTCTGGGCCGAGGAGAACACGCGTGAATCGATATTCGACGCCCTACAGCGCAAAGAAACCTATGCGACGTCCGGCCCTAGAATCAAGGTACGTTTTTTTGCTGGTCACAGCTTTTCAGAACAACAGTTTGAAGCCAAGGACGCCATCGTTCATGCCTACGCCGATGGCGTAACTATGGGAAGTGAACTGAAGCCCACTTCTGGCAACAAATCACCTGGTTTTTACCTAATGGCGTGGAAGGACCCAAGCGGGGCTAACCTCGATAGAGCACAGATTGTTAAGGGCTGGGTTGATGACGCGGGCGTTAGTCAAGAGAAGGTATTCGATGTTGCTGTCGCTGACCAGCGCATAGCAAACACCGTAACAGCTAAGTTTCCAGATGTAGGAAATACGGTAGACGTTAGTAAGCCTAGCTACACAAACACAATTGGCGGCACGTCCATTTTAGCTTTTTGGAAAGACCCTGAATTTCAATCAGATCAGTCGGCTTTCTATTACGTTCGCGTATTGGAAATACCAACACCAAGATGGTCAACTTTTGATGCTGTCAAATTAGGCACTGTGCCCATGGCGCCTGCAACTATTCAAGAACGGGCAATCACGTCATCTATTTGGTACCGCGCGTACTGAAAACTCGGAATGCGACTCAATTGACAGCGATAACCGGTGTTATTGCTCCATTTTTCTTTCCCCCTGATTCCTATGAAGGGTCGATGCGGTATTTTTCAGGCCCCTTCTTTATCTTGTTATCCAGCGTCTCGACTTTAGAGGTTGCAAGCAACTTCTTATTGGCATGAGGCCTTGCTCTCCCGACAACAACATTGGTGACTGAGTGGTGGATATATCACACTCGTAGAAATCACACTATAAAACTCAAAGGATCTGTTTAGTCCGTGAATAGGATCAATTCCAAAAAATTACTCCAAAGTAAATGGACAGCAGTAACCCCTGCCAAGAAAATAAAACACTTTCTGGTTACTGAAATATCAATAGTGATAACACGCTTGAACCGCTCCGCGCACCCTTCAACATCAACTGTCACAGGGTGCAAAAGCCTTCGCATTGTGCAGCTTGCTACATTTTTGCGAGGTTAAAACCCTGTTAGACTAGCCCTGTCGTCTCTTATTGTAGGATATGTTCTGCTATGAAGGTTCAACCACTGACGCCAATCATCGGGGCCGAAGTATCGGGCTTAGATCTCTGTCGCCTCACGGATCGTCAGTTCGACGGTTTAAGCGATGCCTTTACTGAGCACAGCGTTCTGTTCTTTCGCGACCAGGACGCAATGGCCCCTGCGGATCAAGTGGCATTCGCTAAGCGCTTTGGTCCTCTTCATACTCACCCTGCTGCACCGACACTCGCTGAACAAGACGAAATTTTTGTTATCCATGCTCACAAAGACTCGAAAATCGCCAACGGTAACGGCTGGCATACCGATGTTTCCTGCGATGAAGAACCTCCGTTAGCGACCATATTACAACTGCACCTCTTGCCTAAAACTGGCGGGGACACGCTATTCGCGTCGATGTACGCAGCATATGAAACCTTGTCGGAAACTATGAAAGCGTTTCTACTGACGCTTAAAGCCCATCACGAATCTGAACACATTTACCGTGGCCGGTATGCCGATAGAGGGGCAGCGGATGAAGACAAAGTCTATCCACGCGCACTGCACCCCATGATACGAACCCATCCGGAATCTAAACGTCGTGCACTTTATGTGAATCCGAGTTTTACGACCCGCATCGAAGGCCTCTCAAAACAAGAAAGCGACGCGTTGCTGACAATGCTTTACCAACATCAGCAACGGCCCGAGTTTCAAGTCAGGTTCAATTGGAGTCCAAACGCAATTGCTCTCTGGGACAATCGCTGTACTCACCATTTTGCGATGTGGGATTACTGGCCTGAGGAAAGAAAAGGTCACCGGGTTACAATTAAAGGCGAACGGCCTTATCTAGAGGCGACTAAAGAGGGTTCGGCGCCTGAGAACCTGCGGCTATCCAGACAACTCTAGGATACTGCTTATTTAGCAGCAGCATTCAACCGGCTTCCTGAGTCAGCGTTTCCCTGAAAACCTTCTCCCACGAACCTCAATTTCAATTTTTCCCGCTAACACCGATAACTAAAAAAGTTGCAGCACGATCATTGCTAAGCCTACACATGACACGAACCAGCAGAGTGGCCTGATCCAAGGCCATCCAAATGCGTATACCACAGCATGAGCAACCCGAGCATAGAAAAACAGACTCGCACCAAGAGCGGTTTGATCATTGGACACGCCAGCTGCATGAGCAATAAGCACGACAATCCCAAACATCACCAGGTTTTCCTGCAAATTCGCAGTTAGTCGTTGTAAGCGCTTGCGCAGGACTGTGGGCTCAGTCAGATTATCGCGGCTGCCTGCTTGTGCGGACAATCCGTTTTGGCCAATTGCGACTAACGCTTGCGCGATTATGATGACAAAAAACAAGATCGTGCTGTTTAGAAGCATTAACAATTCGGTAGACATATTTTGTTTTCTCTAATTATTAGTTGTGGCGTAAATTCACTGCCGAGTGAGACCTATCAATCAAGTTTGATTCCGAGTGTAACCGTTCCTACAAGGAGAATAGAAATTTTAACAGGAATGTTCGGCCAGTAGACAAAGTATCGAAACAGATTGGATGGCTTTTGTTTCAGCAAAGAGTGAAGCCGTATTGCAAGTCGTGGTTAAACCCAGCCAGAGCTTGCAGCTTCCGGTTGACGTCCTGAAGGGCGATTACCCCTTGGTGTTTACTGTCGGCGCAGGGAAAAATTCATCGCCGTGATATCAACCGTCAGTTAGGGGTAAAGGGCTCGTTTTGAGCCGCTTGAAGCGAGGTTTGCCGGCGCGGTGCAGGTTGCTTCAGATGCACCAGAATGGCTTGGATCACGTCCAGGTCGGTTACCTCCGATGGCGGCCCCTTCTCATTTTGTAAACCCAGTTATCCTGATATAAGGTTGAGGAAAATCCCGTTTTATTCAGAAGGTTATGGTTCTGGGGGTTGCTGGTTAACGATAGCTGCGTGCCTGTTTTTTAACGACGATTTCGGAGACATCGGCCGTGACTGGATGAGGTATCGCAGGCTAGAAACCGCCCCCCGACGAGCTTGAGAATACTTTTCTGAAATTGGAAAAAGGGTGGTTATTCTTCCTGACCGCTGAGTCAGTAGTCGAAAGCTCTGTCATCAAAGCTCCTTAGTATCGCTCGCGTTGGGGTCCGAGTAGACTCTATCCTACATAGTTAGGGTATTTTGAGAATTCAGCGTTATGAAAAAATCCAAGCTAATGTTGGTTTTGGTATTTATTGCAGTGTTTGCTGCCGTGGTCGGATATAAC
>JABJED010000413.1 GCA_018665025.1 Gammaproteobacteria bacterium | reverse complement strand
TTGATGGCAAGTGGCTGTTCTGAGGCGGTAATTCGCCGCGGGCCAAAACCCTGCGATATCTTTTACAACGGAAGGCATCTGCAGGTAGATGCCGTGAACGCTACCCCAATCGACACTACCGGTGCGGGCGATTCATTTAATGGCACCTATCTCGCCTGCCGCATACAGGGCGTTACACCCGAGAACGCAGCCAGACAAGCCCACACTATTGCCGCCCAGGTGGTGGCGCACAAAGGCGCAATCATTCCAGCCTAGTAACGAAGCGAGTCACTTTAGTCTAGATTTAGTAGACAGCTTCGATTCACCATCAGTGATAGCGGGACAGTCATAGATACGTGATAATAATGGCATCAGGGAAAGCCATAAAGCTCCCTTATACATAAAGGATTTATAGAAATGAGCACTGTTTTCCTCCTACTCTCCATCCTTTACGTCTGGATGGCCTGGAATCTTTATCACCCTAATTTCCATCATCCAAAAGGATCTATCTTAAGTTTCGCTGTCGGCTTGCTTGCCGGTGAACTCGGCCTGCATGTTATCTTCTGGCAGGCAATGACCGTTGCATTTTTCGTCCTTGTTGGTGCTGTATCGGGTGTTTTTGGTGCAATCGGCTTCCTGCTCTGCGCTGCCTCATGGGGCGCGATAGCGTTTTACTACTACGAGTCCGCGAACGCCCAGAAAGAGGTCATTTCTGGTCTGGAGGAAGGCCTGGGAAAGCGGTTTCAAACCCAGGTTAATGAAGAATTACGACAACAGTTCGCCGAGGAGCCAGACAGGGAATTAATCCGGCACCCGTTTCAACATCGAGATCCCAATGTCGAGCTGATCCGGAATGTGCACTTTGGTGATTTTGGTCAACAGCTGGATATCAGGCGGCCACGCGCCGGTGCACCGGACTCCCCAATGCCTGTCCTGTTACACATCCACGGTGGCGCCTGGACCTATGGCAAAAAAGACGACGGCCAGGGTATTCCCCTGATGAACCACATGGCGAAAAGAGGCTGGATATGCATCTCTAGCGCCTACCGCCTAAGCCCGAGCGCCACTTTTCCGGACCACATCATCGACTGCAAGCAAGCGCTGGTATGGATAAAAGAAGAAATACGAGAGTATGGTGGAAACCCCGAATTTATCATCGTAACGGGTGGATCAGCAGGCGGACACCTGTCCTCGTTATTGGCACTCAGTGCTGGTCACGAAGCATTCCAGCCTGGCTTCGAAGACAAAGACACAACCGTTCAGGGGGCTGTCCCGTTTTATGGCGTCTATGACTTTACGGACGAACAAAATCATTTCCCCCAGGACGGCCTGGGAGAAATGCTCGAAAACTCAATATTCAAACTGGAGATGAGCGGCAACGAACAAGTGTTCAAAGACGCTTCACCGCTCTTTCATATCAGCGACCAAGCGCCACCGTTTCTGGTGATTCAGGGTACCCATGACACGCTGGTACCGGTTGCGTCATCGCGCGCATTCAGCAAAACGCTTCGCGAAAAATCAAAAAACAAAGTCGCTTACGTGGAACTCGCGGGGGCCCAACACGCCTTTGACGTATTCCCTTCTCTGCGAAGTGAATACGTCAAATTCGGTGTCGAAAAATTTCTCGCCTGGACCTATTCTCAGTATTTGAAATCTGTCTGAGGTGTGCTGACTGACAGCTCTTTGTCAGTAATAAACTCAAGCAATGCTGCCTGCCCATTTTTTGTGGCATCAATGCCACGGGCAATGGCGGCAACGATATCGTTCGGGTCAGTCACCCTTTCGCCATAGCCACCGAATGCCTTCGCCATATCAGCGTAGTTGCCTGAGATATCCGTGCTTCGATATTTTTCTGTTGCTACCTGCATGATAGGCAGTTCGATCGCCATCGAAAAATTATTGAACAGGATCGACAATATAGGGAGCTTCTCACGGACAGCTGTTTCAAAATCCATACCCGTGAAACCAATAGCCGCATCCCCCCAGACATTAATACAAAGCGCTTCCGGGCGCGCAAGCTTGGCACCCATCGCCAGACCCAACCCATAACCGAGCTGCGTTGTCTTTCCCCAGCCGATATAACTAAGGGGCTTCGTGCTCACCCAGAATGGTGTTATCTGATCCCTTGGGCTTCCCGCATCGTGGGTGATGACAGTATTATCAGGGTCAACCAACTGCATCAGCTCCCATATCACGCGATAGGGACTAATCGGTGCTTCGTTGTTGGTCAGCTTCGGCATCCAGTCGGAAAGCCAGGCTGTCCTGATACTTTCTATTCGTTCGGGTACAGATTCCCGCGCTTTTGCCTGAGTTTTATCCAGTGTTTCCATCGCTTCACTGAGCAGTTGCAACGTGAGTTTCGCATCCCCTGTCAACGTGTACTCGGCAGGTACGTCTTTGTTCAGGTCCATGGGGTCAAGTGTTGCATGGATAATCCGTTTGCCTCGTGGCATCTGAACACCAAAACCAGTCAACGCGAAGCTACAACCGATACC
>JABJED010000412.1 GCA_018665025.1 Gammaproteobacteria bacterium | reverse complement strand
TTTACGCTCGCCAGATGCGCTTGTTTACTGAGCCAAACATTTCTGATAATTCGACCCGTGTAGGAGTCAGCTTCACGGCCACATAGTTCGGATCGGTGGGGCCACCCGGGAAAAAACCCTTTAGGTCATAATCAAGTACATCCCAAGCGTGGGCGCGACTTGCGTCGTCCATCAACAATTCTGCGTTACCGCGACACATGATATGAATGAAGTTTGGCGGTGAAACCTGCCACTGAACATCAACCATCGGATTGCTTGCCATCTGCTTTGCTTTAGGCGTGCTTGGGCCCGTCGCCAGCCAAAGTACGTCACCTTCCCAGGTGGGGTGAACCATTCGAACTCTTGGCCCATTTTGACTCTGGGTAGCCCAGGCACTCCAAACGGCTGCCGCACTTGCTTTGCCTACTTCCTCGAAAAATGCATCCTTTTCAGCTACTGAGACATCAACCATGTTTAGGGCCTCTGTTTATAGTTAACGTGCAATTGTGGCAAACCTCGCAGGATGAAACTAGGATCTGCTACCGGACGGCCCTTCGATGGATCCAGCTGAAAATCAGAGAAATGTTCTACCAGCTGATAGAATCCAATATTCAGTTCCTGCCTTGCCAGCGGCGCACCAATGCAGTGGTGTACGCCGGAGCCAAACGCCATCTGCATACCGGCTTTCTCCCGATCAACGTCGACAGAATCAGGGTTAGCGAACTGTCGTTCATCTCGATTAGCAGCGCCGTAGCGCAACATCATCATGTCGCCTTTTTTCAACGGGTAGCCACCTAACTCCGTGTCTCTTGCCACTAGCCTGGGTAGTCCCTGCACCGGCGCTTCAATCCTCAGTACTTCCTCGATGAAAGTCTTGACCCGTTTCTCGTCGCCGCGAATTTGTTCCTGAATAGCGGGATTGTCACAGAGCGCCAACATGCCCCAGCCAAAGGTGCTGGTCGTTGTTTCATGACCGGCTACCAAAAACTGGTTAAGGACTGACAGAATTTCGCCATGGGTCAATTGGCGATCGACTACTTCCAGCTTTGAATTCGCCAGAATAGTAATCATATCTTCTCTGGGTTCAGCCCGGCGGGCTTCAATCAACTTGATTAACAGCCTTTGCAGGTCCAGACCCAGTTGCATCCTGTGTATCAGTACTTCCGGTGGTACCGGCGCCATTTTCAGGCCAGCAGCCGCAGCTGCCGCCGCTTCATAGAAAAACGCTCGGTCTTCATCAGGAATCCCCAATCGGTCCGAAATGATTTCCAGAGGAACGGGGCTTGCAAACAGGCCCATGAAGTCTGCTGCTGTTGTTCCTTTCATGGCAGTAATGTTTTTGTTGATGACAGCGCGGACACTGTCTTCGCTTTTCCTGACCTGCGAGGCAGTAAACAGTTTTGATACCAGGGATCTGTATTGCGTATGTTCGGGCTCATCGAGGGTCAACATGGTCGGTGGTATCTCGACCATTTGCTCATTGATGGCCATGGCTTCCGCCTGTTGCTCTTCCGAGAGCGTCATGAACATCATTTGCTGCGCGCCGCCGAGAAACTGATCGTACTTTGAGGAGAAGTCGTCCGTCCGCTTAATAGCCTCACGTAATAAGTCATAGCGTGTGACAACATGGAGATTCATTTCCGGCATGAAGTGGACCGGCGCCTCGTCCCGCAATTTTTTATAGGCCGGGTAAGGATCGATCAGGTTTTCGGGGCTAAATAGTTGGGTAGATGATTCGCTCATGATCGATAATTCCTGTCGAATTGGGACAAGAACGTAGACTACGGCGACGCGGAGAAACAGTCAAGATTGACCGTTTTAGGCAGGCATTGGAATTATCATCCCGCTCATATCACCTTTACCTTCGTCGTTATAAAGGACGTTGTAGGTCCGCCTTGTGAATAGCCATTTGCCATCAATACGCTGGTATTTATCGGCATAGGTACCAATGTTAAACCTGCCGCTTTGCGAACCCTGGGGTCTAAGATGCTCAGCGAGATACCATCTGCCAGTAGCCGAAGCACCATCGATTTCAAGCGTGCCCTGGTAAACCAGCTGAACGACGAATTCGAAACCGTTCATCGCGTTGTTCCACATATCCACTACCGCATCCTTACCGGTAATCTCATTACCCATCAGGTCCCATACACCGTCATCAGCCCAGGTGCTCGCCCACAAAGGCCCGTCACGGCGATTAACGGCATCGGCATAGGCTGCCACCAGATGCCTGATCGTTAGTTCATCTTCTACAGGGTTACTCATCAGTCAGCCTCGTTTTGAAGGTTGATCGGCCTACGTCACTAACATCAGCAAACATCGAGTTTAATTGGGTCTTAAGCCAGGGAATCATTTTATCCGGGATAGTACCGGTGGTGATCCCCCGATTAGCCATGCCTTCAAGCAGAAACATTGTCAGCAGGTTTGCTATCTCAAAATCTTCAGATTGCGCCAGGTCAGGAAATAGACTCGCGGCAACCTTGGCCCATGATTTATCCAGTTCCTGATGGTCCAGAGCCATGGCTTCCTGGAGATCATCATCGGTTCTCGCCGCAACGCGCAGCTCGTGGAAGACAGTAAACAAAGGGGAGTGAAGTTGCTGCCAATAGGCGTCAACCCCCTCATTGACCCGGGTGTGTTCAGCGCCTTCATTTACCTTTAGCTCTTGCTCTTCAAATAGCTGCAGTCTCTTGACGTTCAGGTACCTGACTGCTTCGCGAACAAGATGCAGCCGGGATGGAAAATGATGCAGCATCGCACCACGAGAGACCCCTGCTCGCTTGGCCACTTTTTCAGTGGTAGTGGACCCGTAACCCAGGTCATAAAAGCAGGCCAAAGCAGCCTCCAAAATAGCAGTGCGAGTGTTCTCGCTTTTGGTTTGCTGCCATGTCTTGTCGCGGCTATCTGCAACCTTATGCGGTTTCGGAGAGGGCATAGACTTGTCTTTTGCGTCTAACATCTGCTTTTATAGTACCTCCTTTGACTGCCACAGTCATCCGACCAAGAGGTTGCACTATGACTACTCCAAACATTTTGCTCGTGACCAAAGGTCATCCGTTCGAACGTGATGCATTCTTTGGCATGTTTGATGATATAGATGTGAATTGGACCCACGTTGAACAACCCGCGGCCCGGGAGTTCTTCGACACAGAACTTGCCGCCAGCTATGACGCGCTGGTTATGTACGACATGCCTGGCATTCAATTTGGCGAGCACGGACCGGTAATGGAAACACCCAGTGACAGCTATAAGAAGGGTTTCATGAATCTTCTTGAATCAGGAAAAGGCATGGTATTTATGCACCATGCTATTGCTGGCTGGCCAGCATGGGAAGAGTATGCTGAAATTATCGGCGGCAGGTTTCTTTACCTGCCGGATACTCTAAGGGGAGAAAGTCGACCAGACAGTGGCTACAGGCACAAGGTTGAGCACACTCTTAGCGTTTTGGAGAACCACCCTATTACCAGTGGATTACCGGCTGAATTCCAGATGACTGATGAGCTGTACCTTTCCGAAGTATTTACCGACAGCATCGAACCACTATTAACGAGCAGCTACAATTTCACTCGTGACAATTTTTATTCAGCGACCAAAGCGGTCAAAGACGGAAGGATGTTCGACAATGAAGGCTGGGAACATCCGGATGGCTCTAACGTTGTTGGCTGGGTGAAGCACTATCGCAATAGCCCGATTGCCTACATGCAGGGCGGCGATGATCCTGAAGCATACTCGTCCGCGCATTATCGTCAGCTAATACAGAACACAATCCAATGGGCCGCAAGCGATGCTGCATTAGACTGGGCGCGGCTGCGGTAAATTGTTACTAAAATTTGTCGCGGCTACAGCGGTTAAAAATTTCTTCGCCGCGAGCAAAAGGATCTGGAAACATGTCTCGCAGGTCTTTGGACCTGATCTCCAGGCTGACATCCTTTCCTGATTGACAAATTTGCTCAAGATCTTTCTGGCGTGCTTCTCCTTCACCAAGGCAGCAGCGACCGTCCACCGCTGCCGTGATATAATCCATCCCGGTCATTTCGCTCGAGTCCTGGTAAAAGTCGCAAGCCTGCAGGTATGGGTATAAGGAAGACTCAAGATCCGGCAGTGGATTACCCGCCCGATTAATATGCATGAGGTCTATCAGAATGCCTGCCGTAGGGTGATTCACTGATTCGACAAACGACTGCGCAGCATCCAGATTCTTGATGTTGGTAAATTCTCCAAATTCCAGACAGATTCGAATGGCATCACCGGCTCGCTCACAGATATCCCTGAACTGATCTACGGAAGCTGTCAGGTCCTTATGACGAGAAACAACCAGTACATTGCGTGCGCCAAGTTCCAACCCAACGTCAACGATCAGTTTGTGCTCGTCGCTCGCCTGGCCGCCCCCTTCCAACCAAATTACCTCGACATCAACCAGACTAATGCCGGTCTCGGCAAGGCTCAACCGCGTTTTGGAGAGAGCATCGCTACTCCATGTCGTCGCTGGCTCCACCCACATACCAGATGACAAAAATCCCGCTTTCTGCGCAATTCGGGGAATATCCCATGGCATGGCGTCCGGCACACACCCGGCAGCCAGAGCCCACATAGCCTGAGTATCTCCTGCCATTTGGTCGTCCTCTATGGTCATTTAGCGTATTGTGTCAGACTTCGCCGGGGCCGTCCGTTAAATAACAGTCTTGACTGACGGTTTTAGCTTCCCTACGCTTGTGCATCTAATCTGGCGCTGCGTGCCATACTATTTATTCCTAAGAGGAGAGAACCGTGGATCTACAATTAAAAGGACAAAGTGCACTGGTAACAGGTGCAACTAAAGGCATTGGTCGCGCAACTATTGAGGCGCTTTCTGATGAAGGTTGCAACATTGCGTTCTGTGCACGAAATGCAGACGAAGTCGCTGCTACTGTTGACGCTATTTCTGCAAAGGGCGTGAAAGTTTGCGGCAGGGTTGTGGATGTATTCGACGGCGATGCATTCAAAGCATTTATCAATGAAGCTGCAGCTGAACTGGGCAGCCTTGATATTATGGTTTCAAATGTATCCGGTGGTAATGCGCCAGGTGATGAAGGATGGAAGAGTCAGTTCGAAGGCAACATTCTTACAGCCGTTCATATGGTTGAAGCAGGCGGACCGCATCTTGAGAAATCCAGCAACGGTAACATTGTGATGATTTCTACTACTGCTGCTGTTGAGCAGTTCATGAGCGCTGGCCCTTACAACGCAATGAAAGCTGCCCTGCTGAACTACTCCGGCGCACTTGCACACGAGCTCGCACCTAAAGGTATTCGTGTCAATGCTGTTAGCCCAGGCCCAATAATGATTGAAGGTGGAGCATGGGACAACATCAAGAAGAATATGACTCCACTGTATGACGCTACCGTGGCACAAATTCCACTGGGTCGTATGGGAACGGCGGATGAAGTAGCTGCGCAGATTACACTGCTTGCAAGCCCAAGAGCTGGATTCACTAGCGGTACCAACGTTGTTATCGATGGTTCGTTCACGAAGCGCATCCAGTACTAAGACCAATTAGACAATAGCTAGAAGGAAAAGGTTATGGCTGATAAGAAAATCAACGCTTACATGGTTGCCGCCGGAATGTATCACGATATTGATTATGCCCGGCTCGAACTGCTGAAACTGCTTGCTGAACACGAAAATATTCGTACGAAGGTCGCATGCGACTTCAGTGATATCGAAGGTATCCAGGCAAGCGATTTTCTTATCACCTACACCTGCAATCTAATACCGAGTGAAGAAGAACAGAAAGGACTCAGGGAATACCTTGCAAACGGCGGTAAGTGGTTCGCACTTCACGGAACCAATTCTATTCTTGAATTTACCGCTGATGGCGTAGATGCACCTGAGACAGCACCAGATTTTATGGATGTCCTGGGGGGGCAGTTCATGGCGCACCCCCCTATCCAACCGTTCACTGTTAAAACAGAAGCTCATGACCATGAACTCGTGAAGGGTGTCGGCGAATTCGATACCGACGACGAACAATACCTCTGCAAGATGCATGGTGAACACGAGCTCCTGATGTATAGCGAATTCACTGGGACTTGTGACGGTTGGATTAACTCCGACTTTAACAACGAAGACAAACGAGCGATTTACTACATCAAGAAGACGGGTGATGGGGAAGTTCTATATCTAAACCTCGGCCATTGTCGTGGGCATTATGACATGGAGCCAGTCGTCGACTACTACCCTGAGATCGAGCGTGGCTCTTGGGAAAAGCCCCAGTACTACGAACTGCTACGTCGCGGTATTCGTTACTGTGCAGAAAATTAGAAGCTTCAAGCTAAAAAGAACCAATTTATAAAAAGTACTCAGGGGCCGCTATCGCGGCCTTTTTTTGCGCTACGTCCTGAACTCGCTCTTCTCAATTCGAATTTTATTCCGTCATCCCGAGTTTTATTCCATCATCCCAAGTTTTATTCCATCATCGCGAGTATTATTCCGTCATCGCGAGTATTATTCCGTCATCCCGAGCGAAGTCGAGGGATCTATGTTTCAATCTACACAAACTCAATCTAAGGAAACATCATGTCCAATTCAGATATCGTCATGTCTTTCATAGACGCTTGGAACACCATGGACTGGGACGCGGCGGCTGACCTTTTATCCGATGACATCGTCTGGGATAACGTCCCGATGGCGACAATGGAAGGAAAAGCCGTTGTCGATGCTGCCATGCGCGGCATGGCACCAGAGGCTGTCGACTGGGTGGTCCTGTCCATTGCAGAAAACGGTAACAAGGTTCTGACAGAACGAATCGACAACTTCGACATGCCCGGTGGCAAGCGAGTTGAACTTCCGGTAATGGGTACTTTTGTCATCACCGCTGGCAAAATTAGCCTCTGGAGAGACTACTTTGACCTCGCGTCATTTACCTCACAAATGGCATAAAACATGAGCACTGAGCAACACCTACTGCTGGTCAGGCACGGTGAAACACAAGGCAATCGAGAACAGATTGCCCATGGCCAAACTGAATCCCCCCTCAACGAACACGGCATAAAACAGGCGCAGAGCACAGCGGAAATGTTGCTGGGCTGGGAACGGGGCTACGACAAAATCTACTGCAGCCCGCTGTCACGCGCCCATGATACAGCCCAGGCGATTTCCGATGCCCTGGGGCTACCTCTCAGCGTCCATTCTGGATTGATGGAAAACAATCTGGGTGATCTTGAAGGTGTCACCTACAAGGAACTCCACGAGTTCGGTTATGCGAAGTATTCCATCATGGATGACGACTTTACCGGACACAATGGTGAGTCGCCGCGAGCAGTCGCTGATCGAATTGAACAATCATTACTCGAAATTCGAGCCCTTCACCCTAACGAGAACCTGATCATCGTCAGCCACGGCAGCGCAATCGCTCACCTGATTGCTCGACTGACGGGTAGCAAACCGGCATTCGGTCCTCAGTTCATTATGCATAACGCAGCCATCACCGAGATTATTTTTCCAGAAGACTCGGACCCAGAGAT
>JABJED010000411.1 GCA_018665025.1 Gammaproteobacteria bacterium | reverse complement strand
TAAAGGGATGACGGTGGTAATGGACCGCTGCATGAAAATCGAATACGCCCGACTCTTCGGCGGCCTTAACTGGTCCGGCGTCAACACGGGAATCATCTCTAGTAAGCGCCCGCGGCGTGTTATATAAAGCGCCCGCGGCGTGTCATATAGCGCCCGCAGCGTGTCCTATAAACAGCCCGCAGCGTGTCCTAAACAGCCCGCGGTGGGGGGCGTAATAAACAAAAACAGGATTACCAATGCCAGACCACGAATACGACTTCGAAACACTCTGCCTTCATGCAGGACAGATTCCTGACCCCGCAACCGGTTCAAGAGCTGCGCCTATCTACCAAACCGCGGCGTATGTCTTCGACGATACCGACCATGCCGCCAGCCTGTTCAATGCACAGACGTTCGGGAACATCTATACCCGATTATCTAATCCCACGACCGCGATGTTCGAAGAACGCATGGCGGCACTGGAAGGGGGAACTGCCGCGCTGGCTGTTGCTTCGGGCATGGCGGCACAAATGACTGCCCTGCTCACTTTGCTGTCCAATGGTGATGAGATCGTCTCAGCCAGCACATTGTATGGTGGTACCTACTCTCAGTTTGACGTGAATTTTCGTCGTATGGGCATCAACACGACGTTTGTCGACCCGGATGATCCGGAGAATTTTCGCGCCGCCATTACTGACAAGACGCGGTGCGTGTTCATCGAGACTATCGGTAACCCATCGAATAACCTGATTGATATTCAGGCTGTGGCCAATATCGCACATGAATTCGGTATCCCGTTAATGATCGACAACACATTCGCATCGCCATACCTATGTAAGCCTTTCGAACATGGCGCGGACATTGTGGTGCACTCTGCCACCAAATTTATCTGCGGACATGGCACATCCATAGGCGGCGTAATCATCGAATCAGGCAAATTCCCCTGGGATAACGGGAAGTTCCCGGAAATGGTCGAGCCCTCGAAGGGTTATCACGGGATCCGGTTTTATGAGACCTTCGGAGACTTCGGCTATATCACCAAATGCAGGCTGGAAACCTTAAGGACACTTGGCCCGAGCCTTTCGCCATTCAATGCTTTTTTGTTCCTGCAGGGGTTGGAGACACTGCACCTGCGAATGGAAAGGCATGTGGAAAATGCAGAAAAGGTTGCGCAGTTTCTAAATGATCACAGCGCAGTCAGCTGGGTAAAATATGCCGGGTTGCCGGATAATCCATACGCTGACCTCGCGAAGAAATACCTGCCAAAAGGCGCAGGCTCCATCCTCACTTTTGGTATAAAAGGTGGCCAGGCTGCGGGCGTCAAGTTTATCGAGAATGCCGAATTCATGAGCCACCTGGCGAATGTTGGGGATGCAAAAACACTCATTATCCATCCCGCATCAACCACCCACCGCCAGTTGAACGAAGAGGAACAGGTCTCTGCAGGTGTTTCGCCGGACATGATCAGGATTTCAGTGGGACTTGAGTCTATCGATGACATTCTCTGGGATATTGACCAGGCACTGGCTATTTCACAGGCCTAATAATAATTACTGCACCAGGAAATCATTCTGGAACCGCCTGGAGCAGCTCAGGCTAAGCTCAAAGACCGGCAAGACTCTGGATGTTATTCTGGATGAACACGCAGAAAACGACGCGAAAACAACCTAAGGAACATCTGATTAACTGCATTTTTTTGTGAGGGCAAGGCGAACCCGCACGCAGAAAATCGCGAATGGTCTTAATTTCGCGAGGTTTCGAGTACGTGTTCAACGCAGCCATCGCGGAAAAAGGCTTTAATCAGATGTTCCCTAAACTCTTTCAAAAACATCTGCCCATTCCTCGAGGGCAGATTCCTGGCCATGAACCAGCTGGATCGCGAACTGGTTGTATCCAGCTTCACCCAACTGCCTGATTCTATCGACGAGCTCGTCAGACGAACCGCTGAATGATGTTGCCTGCACAAGTTCAGGCGTAATCAGTTTCTTTTCCTCTTCCCTGAGAAACATTAGATGGCCGCGATGAATCGTCAGGTACTTTGCGTCCTCTGGTTGGTAATCTTTTAACAAAGGCTTGTACTCATCGACGATCGCTGAGATATCCTCCGGAAGCTTCAAAGGCACTGGCATCACTCCATCGAGCATGTTGTGGAACATCACTGCCGTCCATGGGGCGGCCTGGGCCATTAATTTTTCCCGATTTTCAGCATCGGTACCGCTGAGTACCGCGCCCAGTGCAAACACCGTGCTGTGCTGCGCCGCCTCATCGACACCAGTTCCCTGCCAGGCCTGCTGCATGTCTTGAAGCTCCCTGACCAATGACACAGGGTCACTACCAAAATTCAGCCACCCGGCTTTCATTTCCGCCACAAGGCGACGGGCTTTCGGACCCATTGCAGAGATGTGCAAATCCACTGGGTCGTCAATATTAATTAATCCAAGGTCAGGATTCAGGAAACGAATTTTCCGCACCTGATCCTCCAAATCCCACTCTATTGTCTCGCCAAGCAACAGCGACTGAACCCGCTCTATGTAGCGTTTCATCTTTGCAAGCGCAATCGGCTTAAGCCCCATGGTCCTGCGACCGGTGAAACCTGTACCAACGCCAAAGTCGATACGACCCGGCGCCAGTTTGTTCAGGGTTGCGAACGCATTCGCGGTCACCGGCTCGATTCTATTGGATGGAATCAGGACGCCGGTACCCAGTCGAATGGATGATGTGTTTGCTGCAGCAAGTGCCATGCAGATAAAAACATCCGGATTCAAAAGCTGGGTGTCATAGAACCAGCTTGAGTGGAAACCCAGTTCTTCTGCTCGCTTTACATGCTTCCAGGAATCGGTTTCAGAAGCGACGGCGACAGCAAATTCCATTAGCTATTCCTTTGAGCGTATTTCGTTGTTGGGCGAGAACCATTTTCATCAAACAGATCAAATTCCGTAATGAGATCTTCCACCCACTGGATGCTGCCGGTGCGAGGCATCATGTCATCCGACATGAGCAATGAAGTGGCCGCCCGCCCAACCAGCAATGGCGTTTGTGACTGAGACAAGTCCATACCCTGTTCCTCTGCAGCATCCTGAATAAATTCAGTCGACACAGACCCTGGATACAGCACACAGGCAGGAATACCCTTTGGCTCAAGCTCAACTGCCATGTCTGCCGTTAAGCGGTCAAGGCCTGCTTTACCAGCACCATAAGACGAAGAAAAGTGATAACTCTGACCACCCGGTGACGACACATTCAACATTCGCGCATTGTCACTTTCGAACATCAACCCGGCAGCGTGCCAACTCGCGACATAATGCGCCCGCAAGCCAATACCAACCTGATCATCCCAAATCGAGATGGGGTGATCCCAATAACCGCCACCCCAGGCTGGCGGACTCGGAATCTTGTAGACATTATTAACAAGAATATCGATCCGGCCTGCTTCTTGACCAATCTGCTCAAACAACCGTGCGATGTCATCGTCATCACCGTGATCACACCGGATAGCATGACCTTCACCGCCAGCCTCAGTGACCTGGCGCGCTGTCGTGTCGATGGTTCGATCACCGTCACCGATAGTTCTGCCTGTCGCGTATACAGTACAGCCCTGCTCTGCCAGTGCCAGAGCAATCCCTTTGCCTATTCCTCGACTTGAACCCGTGACAACAGCAATCTGCCCTTTTAAATCACTCACATCTAACCCCTAATTTTGGTTGTTAACAATAATGAAAGTCGAAGGATAGCCCATGGTCCTCCGAGATAGCTACGAGACATCACTGGATAGTTAACGGTCGAAAACAATTTACTATATTCATTTACAGTTATATAACTATATGGGTATATTTATGCCCATGGACACATTCACTGCCCTGGCAGAACCCAATCGCCGCCGACTACTCGAAGCCATCCGGCAGGAACCCTGCACCGTCAATATGCTGGTTACCCGATCCGACCTCAGTCAGCCCGCGGTGTCTAAACACCTTAAATACCTGCGGGAAGCGAACCTGGTGGTGGTAAAGCCCGATGGCCAAAAGCGCTGGTACGCGCTGAACCCGACTCCCCTGGAAGAAATAGAGAAATTTCTTGAACCCTACAGGCAGTTGTTCCTGAACCGACTGAGCGCCCTGGAGCAGCATCTTGATTTGACGAGCCAGACAGAGACTAACGAGGCGGACTAATCGCTCGGATGAGCTCTCCTCGAAAATCATTTCCGACTTTGAACAAAAGACCCGGATACTTTACGGACAGATAATTCTCCTTAGAAAAGACGGTGAAGAATCTGAAACGCCAGTGATCGGCCAATGAACCGATCCCGCAGATCTTCACGAGCACCAGGATGGGGTTCCCCGAAATGCCAATACCCGTACCCCAAGGCCCACCTGCCATTCCGATGCTAACCCAGATAAACTGATCCCATGACAACCGTCCTACTTTTATTGGCTGGCCTGACCATGCTGCTCGTGGGCGGTGCATCCCTTGTTCGCGGCGCTTCCGGTATTGCTGAAGCACATGGAATATCGCCACTCGTTGTCGGCCTAACCGTTGTCGCATTCGGCACCAGTGCACCTGAGCTTGTGGTCAATGTTCTGGGCGCCATAGACGGCGAAACCGACATTGCGTTCGGCAACATCGCTGGTTCCAATCTTGCGAATCTTGGACTGGTTCTTGGTACGGCAGCGCTGATCGCGCCGATTGCGATTGAAGGACAAATTATCAGGCGTGAATTGCCTTTGCTCCTTCTGGCTACAACCGCTCTGCTGATCATGACGCTAGACTCACAACTAAAGGGTTTTGACCCAGTACTTGATCGGTCTGATGGGTTAGTGCTGCTCTTGTTGTTCGGTATTTTCGTTTACATCATGATAATGGACTTTTTCAGGCAGGTGGAGGATCCACTACTGGCCACCATTGCGAGTATGTCCCCACAGCTCGAAACCAAAACTTCACGAGCCTGGATGTTTATCCTGGCTGGAATCTTTTTGCTGGGCCTCGGAGGCGAGCTGGCAATAACCCATGGGGTAAAACTCGCAGGAATACTGAACGTTTCGACAACCATTATTGGTATGGCCGTCATCGCAATCGGCACCAGCCTTCCCGAATTTGTCACATCGATCATCGCCGCGATGCGCAAGGAAGCAGACCTGTGCGTGGGCAACGTCATAGGCTCGAACATTTTTAACATTCTGCTGGTACTGCCCATCAGTTCTCTGGTTTACCCGCTATCGATACCAGAACACGGTACAACGGACATCATCGCCACCTTGCTGTTTGCAGCTGTGTTAATCCCAGTGTTTATTATGCGCCGCCAAATAATGAGTCGAACCGTCGGCGGGGTTTTCCTTGGCGCTTATCTGCTCTATATGTACTTGAGAATCACAGGCTGACAAATACCGCCCCACTACAAAATTATCCAAACCGACAAAGTCATCCCGACCAACAATGTCATCCCGACCGAAGCGGAGGGATCTCGTTGTACGAAGTAACCCAAAAGGTCAGCACTCACCATGGCGCCAGGTATACCCAGTTGGAGATCTTTCGACTTCACTCAGAGTGACGCCCTTTGG
>JABJED010000410.1 GCA_018665025.1 Gammaproteobacteria bacterium | reverse complement strand
TCCATAGCCATCTATCGAGCCGCAGCCAGCGCTGCTTTGAAATGAAAGCCCATTGCGATTATCACGATTACAATGACATTGAACGTGACTTCGAAGTAGCCGTGAATCGCGGGCAGATCTACAATACCGACCAGCAACGCAGCCAAGAGAACGTGATAGGAGATACCAATATATCCCAGAGTAACCGCCGCAATTTTTGAAGCCACTGAATCGCCGTACAGTGGAACCGCCACCAGCAGAGCAAAAACCGCCCACATCCAGAAACCAAGATTCTCGAGAGACTCGTATAGCGAAAACGCGACGCCCCCATTCAGTATGCGAAGTAGTGGATCAGCCAACTCAGCACCAGCACCCGTCACACCGCTTGAAAGGACCTCTGCTAACTGAGGTATGGTCCACACCGCCATAAACTTCGGGATAATATAGCCAACAACGGACACCAGAACCACCATCGCCGCGAGTATCGCGCGCAGCGGATTCCCCCCCCTAATCTGCCAGGCAATCCCAAATAAAACGCAGGTCGCACAGAGCATAGCGACAATCTGGTTTACCCAGCCGGCGATAAATGCACCTCGGTTGGTAATCAGCCAGGCCACACGGTCTGCGTGTTCCGCTGTGGAACCTGCGGGGATATCCAGTGGCAAAAACATGGAGACCACCCCCGAGACGATTACCAGGATGGCGGACCAAAAGCCCAACCGGTTGATTTGGTAATCTAGTGTGATTTTCGTGTTCATAGTTTTTCCCTTTCTCTTTATTTAGGTTCGGCAGCTTCGGATCAACGTGGTGTCGTACACCCGAGGAACATCATTAGCGTTCAAAACGTGCCCTTTCTTTGGTGTTAATCATAGAGGGCCTGATACTCCTGAGTTATATACTCGATCAAAGCCCGCAACATATCGTCTCTGGTAGGGTAGTGGTATTGCAAGGCTCCCAGTTTCAGATCACTGGCTCGGGACAGCGCGCGCATGGTCAAGGCGCCATAACCCTCCTCTGCGATAATATGGATAGCTGACTGAAGAATTTGTTGTTTACGTCCACTCATCGCGGTCTAGGTCTCTTTCGTCGTCTTGCTGGCTTGTCACTCACCCTATCGCTCGGCATGTTAGGGCATGCTGAATCTGAAGTGAAGTCTTGTGACGACAGCAAGAGTGCAACATTCTTATCCGTTAGATCGCTCATGTATTTTGCTGTTCGAATTTTGTTGCCTTGTGATGAAGGTATCCTATCCGTAGGCTTGCTGTAACAGTAAATCCTTACAGAGTTCTGAAGAGCAGGGTTGGATGGCGCAGCGACAATATGAATAACATCGACAGGCAACAGCTAAGTGAACAGCAATCAGAAAAACGTGAGGATGGTGGTCTTCTAACCTTCAGACAGCGACTGTTGTTTGTTATGGGCTTCCCGGGTTGGGTCATTACAGGCTCCATCGTTTCTTCCATTGGCATCTATTTTTACCTACCACCCGAGGGTGCGGGGCTCCAAGTGCTGGTGAGTGAGGAGATTTTTCTCGGCGTGCTAACGGCCTATGGTCTGGCCAGGCTTATTGGCGGCATTGTGGACTCGTTGGCAGACCCATTGGTTGGCCACTACTCTGACCGCTCCAGGTCCCGATGGGGTAGAAGGCGAATATTCTTGATCGTGGGAATCGTCCCTATGGTATTTATTCCGGCTGCGCTGTTTTTCCCACCCGGTGAACCACAAAGTTTTGACACCTTTTTGTTTTTGACTATTGCGCTCGCAATGTACTACATCTTTTTCACTGTATATGTTGCGCCTTATCTTGCTTTAATCCCTGAGATAGCAAAAACAGAGAAAGATCGCGTTGAGCTTTCACGATTGCGATCGATGGTCGGTGGCCCCATCATTATGGCTTATGGGGTCCTGTGGCTTGCGGGTATCGACTTTTTCAAAGGCCAGGGCATGGATGCAACTAGCGCAATTCAGTGGGTCGTGATTCTGTCGTGCGTGTTTTCTTTTATCTGTTGTATCTGCCCAATCCTTGCAGTAGATGACTCCAAGTTCGAATCGGTGCCGTCTGAACTGGATATGCGTTCAGCTCTCCTGACCACAATGAGTAATCGACCTTTCATGATTTATCTCTTCGCCCAGATTGTCTTTGTCATGGGCTCAAGTATGAGCGGCCCGGCCATTCCCTATATCGCGAGAGTTATCCTGGGGCGGGATGAGGGTTTTGCGGCAAAACTGGGGCTGGCTATGCTACCGGGTATTCTGATCGGGTTCGCGGTGATCCATTTGGTAGTAGCAAAAATTGGCACCAAACGTTCGCTGATCCTGACGATTTTCATCCTGGGCATAACGATGATCCCCTATGGGTTGTTAACACCAAGTACACCGGGCGGGCCGGGTGACATGTTGAACCTGATTGTGATTGTTGGCTTGACGGCGATTAAGGGTCTTGCGATAGCCGGTATTATGATCTTGCCAACTGTCATCCTGGGTCAGCTCATCGACCTTGATGAAGCAAATACCGGTGCCAACCGCGCGGCGATGTATTATGGCGTTCAGGGTTTGTTCACCAAATGGGTTTATGCGGCTTCAGCTGCGATCCTCAGTTTCCTACTGTCCGCCTATGGTCGAAGTGCCGCCGAACCACTAGGTGTGCTGCTGATAGGTCCGGTTGCCGGTGGTTTATGCCTGGTGGGTGCAATTCTGTATTTGTTCTACCCGGAGAAAGCAGTCCGGTATCGAGTGGATCAGTTAGGCAGGTCGGAGGTTTAAGCAGCAATCTATGGGATCGGTGCAATCTATGGTGTTGGTGTGAAGTGTCAGAGTAAACTCTCGCCAACCAGTCCCTCATGAGCTTCACATAGAGAGATTAGTGCAGGGGCGCGCAGCCGCTCGACGTAATCGCTGGGCAGCCGCGTATCGGTGTGACTAATTAAGTGAAATTTATTTCTAAGTAAAATGGCCCGCCCAGAAGGATGGACGTGGGCACTGGAAACTAGCGATAAAGCTCTAGGCACCTTGGGATTGAGGAGCGCAAGATTTTGTCAGGTTTCAAGGCTTGACGTAACGTACGCAATGACGTACGGTTAAGTTTTTGGGGTTATTACCATGTCTACACTCAATGCTACGGAAGCCCGCTCGAAACTCTACAGCCTCATTGATGAGACCACTGAAACACACGAACCAATATTAATTACAGGTAAGCGAGGCAATGCAGTACTTCTGGCCGAAGAAGACTGGAGAGCTGTCACTGAAAGTTTGTTCCTGGTATCAATCCCGGGTATGCGGGAATCGATTCAAGAAGGCTTAAATACCAAGATAGAAGACTGTGGTGAAGATCTCGATTGGTAATGTGGAAGCTCTACTATACTAAACAGGCCAAAAAGGATGCTCGGAAGTTAGCTTCAGCAGGTCTGAAAAAGAAAGCTCAAATTCTCTTAGGTATCCTCGAAGAAAATCCTTTTCAAAAACCGCCACCCTACGAGAAACTGGTAGGGGATCTAAGTGGCGCATACTCTCGCAGAATAAATATTCAACACAGGCTTGTCTATCAAGTCATGGAAAAAGAACAAGAGGTTAAGGTTATTCGCTTATGGACTCACTACGACTAACCATTACAACAAGGTTGTGATGCTTGTTGTGATTTGTAAAATGGTCCGCCCAGAAGGATGGACGTGGGCACTGGCGAACCAAGATTGAGCTACTCTGAGTCCGGAGAGCAGCTTGTCTATCTTGCAACGTTCAAGTTGCGAGGGCTATAGCTAGTTGAGTAAACGCCTTGACCCACTTTGTAGTCAGCTCCATATCGACCGCATGAGGCCACTGGTCTGCTGGATGGTGGAATAATCCGTTTCTTCCAAGTATAGATACATATCGACCCTGGCCATCATAAATGTTGCGTGCCTCTCCCAGGGGGCGCTGCTCCATGGGAGTCACGATGCCCGGTGTCACAAGGTTTTCCTTTAACCATGGTGCGAGACTGGCAGCAGCATTGTCATCAGAATACTGGAGCGTGACCTGCGAGCCGAATTTCGCCGCAAAATTGGCTCCGAGGTGCATCCAGATATGAGCGTCCTTTATCAGTCCTGGATTGTTGTGCAGGAATAGGTCCAGTCCGGTATGACCTAACTCATGCCCGGTATTTGCCGTGAAGATGACATCTCTTCTCGGCACTGAAGCGTTGACCGCCTGCATGATTTCCAGGAACGCGGCGATGCCGCCTCCTCTTTCAGAGGCATTCGCCCACCAGCCACTGCGAGGCGTCATGACGACAATAGGGGCGAGACCAGGGTTGCTGCCTGCAATTTTCGCTTCAATGTTTCTCGCTTTCGCTTTGGCATACTCACAGTGAAGCACAAGCCTCGCCTGTGCTTCAGTTTTCATAGCCGACTGTAAATCTGCCCAATGCCCGTTCGCCACCTGTAGTACCGGCGGTCCAAAGGGTGCAAGAAAGTCCTCGGCATTTTGTGGTGCCACACCATCTCCAGGTAACCGGCTGTCCGTGACGATAATAATGGCTTTGTGTTTGCCTTGCTTTCTTGCAGCTTGGACAAGGCGACCGCCAGGAGAGGAAGCAATCGGCAATGCCATGATAATGCCGATATCAGCATTACTGCCCAGTTCGCCGATACTGCCCGTGACGCCGCTCTCGTCAGTGTAATGACAGTCGTACAACGGGACGCCCGAGAATGTAGCGCCTGCGATGGATAATTGCGTCGTGATGGGTTGCACTCGCTCAAAATCAAAAGCTGTGTCGGTGGCTGTTACACCCAGGGTGTCAATTCTCTTCATTAACCAGTCAGCACTTTGGTTATCAACATCTGTTCCTGTGCGGTGATTTCCCTGACTGGCATACTCACTAATGATCCCAGCGATTCTATTTTGCATCGTGTTTTCTTCCGCCAGTAGTCGTAGTTTGATGGGGAGTAGTGCCGTCAGCAGACTGCTTTGAATAAATCGGCGTTTTGTAATCATCATTCTTCTCTCCTAAATTAAAATCTCATCTGTACTTTGTATTCGACCATCTTCATTCCTGGATCGATCGAACCCTCCACAATTGAATAATCGAGGGCGAACTTCTGAATTTGTAAACTCAAAGAGGGTAAAGCCGTTTACTTCATTGGTTCCAAGCAATTCGTTGCTTGAAAGCCACGCAGGTTGTGCAGCAGGAACCCCTCTTGCTGCGGAAGGCCAGGTTGCATCTGACGTACTCACTGGGCCGACAAGGACTGACTTGACGGGTTCATCGAAAACCATCTCCCCACTTTGTGTGATGCTGATAGCGCCCTGGGCATGAATATCACCTGAAAAAGTGAATCTTGAGCCATGTCTGCGTTTGCCCAGGGCTTCAAGCAATCTTTGATGCTGTTCCCACCAGCCTTTCTGCCAGAGGTACTTTTCGGCTTTGGCCGAGAGTTGTCTTTTCGCACCTGACATCAGCTCATTGCTAACGATGCCAGTGAATCCTTCTGGTGCCACCACGTCCGGATACCATTCACGCCATTTACCTGCGGTCCAACCCATAGGATGGCTGGGTACCAGGGCATAGTGTTTAGCCTGTGAACTATTGATTCGAGTGAGTGCCCAATCCTCGGCGGCTTCCGGAAACAGTCGGGCGTCCTTGCCTAGCGATAATTTGCCTGCACAATCTATCAGTGTTGCTTCAAACAGACGTCCATAGGTAAAGGTGCCGAAGTTTCGGTTCCATTCTGGTTTGGGGCTGTCTGGTAGAGGCGGGTAGTATAGGTCGGCAATGGCCTTGTGAGCTGCCCGGCTGAAGTCGTCCGGAGGGAAGGTCACTAGGTCTTCTGTAGCGTCATCATTTTCAAAATAGTCATGATCGTCCGAAACAAAGTATATCGGCGTTGACTTGAAACGTGTGCCGTACAAGTCGGCGATCTGTTCATCACCAATGTTGGTCAGGACTTCTTCATTAGGGGTGCCGATGATCGCCTTGGATCTGTCAAAGCTTCCATAGAGCAGGCTGAGGTACAAACCAGAAAAGAGCTTCATCCATTTAGAGTTTCTGCCAAACGAGGGGTGCTCATCGCCTCGCAGGTCGAAGTAAATATGATCGCCAATAGCGATAGCCGCATCTGGCTGTTCAAGCAGAGCAGCCTCAAATAGTTTCTGGCGAAATGTATGGGGCTTAAACACCTGAATGCTTGGAGTGCCGAACCCGTCGCCGCCTCCGGCACAGGTGAATGCCAGCAGCTTTAAGGAATCGGGTTCGCTGTATCGATCCGGGAAGGTGCGCAGTGGCCAGGGTTCTCCTATTCCCCCATCTTCATCTGATAGCTGGAGATTGTAGGATGTAGACGGGTTGAGATCTTTGGCGGTGAAGGACCAGTACCTGCCCTTACTATCCATTTTGTTACCGGGTATTCGAATGTCGCCAACTGACAGAAACAAGCTGCTTTTGGGGCGTTCAACCGAAACCGAGATGGACAGGCTACTGTCGGTAGCCATCGGCAGGATGTGACGGATATCGTCGTGCCTTGTTGCCCAGGATTTCGGCAGGAAAGACACGGGAACAGAAGCCGCTAACCATTTCAGGAGTGTCCTTCGCGTCGTGTTCATTACAGTTTCCGAGATTGTTGATACGTTATAAGATCATTGTGATACGATACCGTATCATTGTGGTGATCCAATTGAAACGGTCGTTCCTATGAACGTAAAAATGAGCGCAATAACAAAAATCGCTGACTCGCAAATTCGCTATCAGGAAGAGCGTCGTCAGTTGCTGATGGATGCGGCTGCGGAGGTCATCGCCCGACAGGGGCTTCGTTCGACAAGCATGGATGATATATCAGCATCTCTCGGTATGACCAAGATCGTGCTGTATCGAACTTTTGGTACCAAAGACAAGTTAATTGATTCTATCCTCAAGCGGATTACCGACGAGTTCTTGAGTGTCGATGCGCTTCAGATACAAGAGTATGGGGATCGTTTGCAGCGCTACCTGGATATCTCCAGAAAGCATGAAAACTCCACGCGCATCCTGTTGCTCCAGACTCCTTACGATGAGAAATACAACAAACCGTACAAGAAACTAAACGCACAACTGGTTAAGCGCACGATGGAGCGGATTAAACAAAGACAAAAAGCGGGCGAAACAGAATGTGGTCTTGATGTTAAGTTCGTCAGTGAATCCATTGTGTCATTTGTTTTGGTTTCAATTTCACGATGGTTGAAACACGGCAAACGCAATCAGGATAGTGAGTTTGTGCAATGGATGTTGGTTTCGCGAGCTGCAATGGAAAACCCAGGCATGGTTCCTGTTGAGCATAGGGGAGACAACTGATGCCACAAGTTAGTGAGAACATACCCAGAGCTTTGCAACCGCGTGTCGATGCGGCACTCGTGTGGTTCAACGCTTCAGCCGAAGCAGCTGACGAAAAATTCAAGGTAACCGGCATTCTCGATGCAGATGACGCACTGAGCGGATCAGGTGATCTTCGTCTCATCCTGTGTGGCGGTGATCGCTGCGAGCAACGCTCATTTAGAGTCAGTGGCACAAGTGATGACTGGGAAGTAGAATTCGCTGAAAGCGTTCTGGCACCGCAAAGTGAGAAACCCCAGGCGGAATTGGATCCACCACCAGGTGTTCGTAGTAGCTGGCTCGATAGCGCACTCTCCCAATACGCATTTGTCGTCTTGCTTTTTTACCGTGGTTTCTGGTGACCTCCCTGTCGCGCCGAGTTACGGGGCTATATAGAAGAAGGAGTCGTCGATACGATTCGTGCCGCAGGTGGGGAAATATATGCCATTACCAGCGAGCCGCAGCGTCTGGCCGATCAGGCTCACGAACACTGGGAACTTGATTTCGAAAACATCGGCGATCCTCATCAGGAGATTTCGAAAACGTGCAGCGAACGTCGTTGGCTAACGCTCTATGCTAATAGAGGCGACCCTGAGTTTTTGCAGCGCGGGGTAGATTGGGATATCGAGCACCCCAAAGGGTTCTTTCAACCTGGTGTGCTGGCTTTGACAAACAAGGGCCGCGTGCTCTATCGCTGGCGCTCTGTACCGTCGGTTGAGAATTTGAGCGGAACGACTATGCGACCCACGGCAGCGCATGCCTGGGAGAACATTGAAAGCGCTCTTGCCGCGGGAGACCAGGCTGAAGATGCACCACATGATGACAATCCTGTGGTCGATCGAGGACCACCGCCACGAATGCTTTTTTTTGTTGCGTTGATTGCGAACGGTTGGTTTCTACGAGCTAAATCATTTACGTACTCACCGGGCACGGAATCTATCCCTACACGATTTAAAGTGGCCTTCTCACGCTGGTTCTATTTCTTGTTGTTCTGGATCATCGGTCTGGTCACCGTGCCCACTGGATTGGTTGGGCTTGCCTTTGCGGGTTGGCTTGTTTGGATTATGCTGGATCTAAGACGAATTCTGGGAGAGATGGATAATCAGGTTGAGCTCAAGTCGGAGCATCAGTAGTTTTAAAAGGGAAATGGCCCGCCCAGAGAGATTCATACACGCCATGTAATGGGCCCGACATTGCAGCCGGAAAGGCTGCTGTGTATCGATGTTGGTTCAAGGTTTGAACTCAATATTTGAGAAAGATGGTCCGCCCAGAGAGATTCATACACGC
>JABJED010000409.1 GCA_018665025.1 Gammaproteobacteria bacterium | reverse complement strand
TCTGCAGATGCACGGCATCGAACACGGATTCGGTATTATCGGCTCAGCTTTCATGCCTATCTCCGATTTATTTCCTCAGGCCGGTATTAAATTTTGGGATGTCGCCCATGAAGGTAATGGTGGCATGATTTGCGATGGCTATACTCGAGCCTCCGGCAAAATCGCAATGGCTATCGCTCAGAATGGCCCTGGCATCACCAATTTTATCACGCCGGTAAAGACAGCCTATTGGAACCACACGCCAATGTTGCTGGTAACCCCCCAGGCTGCAAACAAGACCATTGGCCAGGGCGGTTTCCAGGAAGTAGAGCAAATGGCTTTGTTTAAAGACATGGTTTGCTATCAGGAAGAAGTTCGCGATCCATCGCGCATGGCAGAAGTCCTTAATCGAGTTATCACCAAGGCAATACGTGGCTCCGCACCGGCCCAAATCAACGTCCCGCGAGACTATTGGACCCAGGTTATCGATATTGAACTGCCCCAGATTGTCGAATTCGAAAGACCAGCCGGGGGAGCCCGAGCGACCCGTGAGGCCGCGAAATTACTTTCCGAAGCGTCCTTCCCCGTCATTTTGTCAGGTGCCGGTGTTGTCATCGGTGACGCCATTGCCGCTTGCCAAACTCTGGCTGAACGCCTGGACGCACCGGTCTGCAACGGCTACCAACACAACGACAGTTTTCCGGGCAGTCACCCACTGGCTTGTGGACCACTCGGCTATAACGGATCAAAAGCGGCGATGGAATTGATCGCCAAGGCCGATGTTGTTCTGGCGTTAGGCACTCGATTAAACCCCTTCTCAACATTGCCAGGCTACGACATTGATTACTGGCCGAAAGACGCAAAAATTATTCAGGTCGATATCAATGCCGACCGAATAGGCTTGACGAAAAAAGTGACGGTAGGCATCTGCGGCGATGCACATCTGGTCGCGAACCAGATTCTGGATCAACTAGCACCGACCGCCGGCGACACTAACCGCGCTGATCGCAAGCAAGCTATCCATGAAGCGACTTCTAACTGGCGACAGACGCTGGCGGGAATGGATCACGAGGACGATGATCCCGGCACAACCTGGAATGCAGACTCTCGTGATCGAGAGCCGGAACTGATGTCTCCGCGACAGGCCTGGCGAGCGATTCAGTCCGGGCTACCAGCAGACGTCATTATCTCCAGCGATATCGGTAACAATTGCGCAATCGGCAACGCCTATCCAACCTTCGAGCAAGGTCGTAAGTACCTGGCTCCGGGTTTGTTTGGCCCATGTGGCTATGGCCTGCCGTCAATACTGGGCGCCAAGATCGGCTGCCCCGATGTGCCAGTCGTTGGCTTTTCAGGCGACGGTGCCTTCGGTATTTGCATGAACGAAATGACGGCCTGTGGCAGAGACGATTGGCCAGCCATTACCATGGTGATCTTTCGCAACTATCAATGGGGCGCAGAGAAACGAAATACCATTCTTTGGTATGACGATAACTTTGTCGGTACAGAGCTAAGCCGAGACGTCAGCTACGCTGGTATTGCAAAAGCCTGCGGTCTGGAGGGAATCCAGGTTCACACCACGGAACAATTGACCGCCGCTATCGATCAGTCCTGTAAGGCGCAAGCCGAGGGTGTTACAACCTTTATCGAGATTATCCTAAACCAGGAACTGGGCGAACCGTTCCGCCGGGATGCCATGAAGGCGCCTGTGTCAGTTGCCGGTATCAATCCCGAGGACTTCCGGCCGCAGCGTTAGGGTTTATTGTCGGATCATCGCCAACGTTACGACGGCAGTTTCGAACACCTCGTCTATCGTCGCTCCTCTGGACAGATCGGCGAGTGGGTGTTTGAAGCCTTGTAATACTGGTCCAATCGCATCAGCTCCGCCCAGATGCTGGACCAGCTTATAGGCAATGTTGCCTGCATTAAGATCAGGAAAAATCAGCACGTTTGCTCGCCCGGCAACATCACTGCCGGAACCCAGTTTGAGTGCAGCCACTTCAGGGACGATCGCCGCGTCTGCCTGTATATCACCGTCCACCAGCAACCCGGGGGACTTTTCACGGACCAATTCAACCGCTTTGATCACCTTATCCGCGTGCGGATGATTGGCACTGCCTTTTGTCGAGAACGACAACATCGCGACGCGTGGCTTTTCGGTTAATAGTTGTTCGGCACTCGCCGCGGCAGCTATCGCGATATCGGCCAGCTGTTCTGAACTCGGGTCAACATTAACCGCGCAATCGGCGAACACCATCGGCAATCCGCTTCGCGGCTTCATGATAAAAAAGCTCGATGGTGTCTTGATGCCATCACTCAACCCAATACAAAGCCGAGCGGCTTCAATCACCCTCCGGGTTGGGTTTGCGATCCCGGCTACCATCGTTTCAGCGTCACCCGCTCGAACCATCATTCCGGCAAAATACAGCGGCTTGTTCACCGCTCGTTGAGCGACTGCCGCGCTGACCGAACGAGGCCCAGCTGCATACTGCTGCGCATAACGCTCCAGTGTCGGACTCGCGCCTGGGTCAATGACGGTACAACCCTTGAGTTCACTTAACTCATCGGCGCCTGCCAGCAAAATAACTTCAGCAATCCCAAGCTCTACAATTCGGCTGGCTGCCGCCTGGATACGCTGATCACCACCTTCAGGAAACACAATCCGCCCGGCTGCTGAACGCGCCCGGTCGACATACACATCAATAAATGAATCCTGCTGCGCCATCGCAGGCCTAGCGATCTTGCAATGGGGTATAAGTTTTTAGATCAGGCCCGTTGTACTGGAGCAACGGTCTAATGAGAATATTGCTTTCCATTTGCTGCAGAACTTGCAACGTCCAGCCAGGCACTCGCCCTACTGCAAATATCGGGACAAACAGGTCCTGTGAAATTCCGTGCAGGTGATAAATGACCCCGGAGTAAAAATCGACATTCACATTCACGCCGTGCCTGGAGTAAGGCTTCATCGCCTCAACCAGGGCAACCAGTATCTGGTTCCATTGTGGTTCGCCCTTCTCAACCGACAACCGTTCAACGCCGTCTCGCAGATGTCGAGCTCTTGGATCTTCTGCTCGATAGACACGATGACCAAATCCCATAATGGCTTCACGATTCGCGCGCTTCGCTTTCACATAAGCTTTGGCCTCGCCCGGATCACCAATCTCACGCGCCATCTTCATAACGTTTTCAGCCGCACCACCATGAGCAGGCCCAGATAGCGCTCCAATAGCCGCTGTCACCGCCGCATGTAAATTGGCATCCGTGCCTGCGACGACCCGGGCTGTAAACGAAGAGGCGTTCGACCCATGCTCAGCATGCAAAATGAAATCCAGGTCCATCAGCCTTGCTGCGCCTTCACTGGGGGGTTCGCCTGACAGCATGGCCAGAAAGTTCGCCGCATGACCCAGGGTTTGATCAGGCGCTATCAGCGCCTTGCCTTCCCGCAGGCGGTGATGGGCGGCGACAATAATAGGTACCTGTGAGCTTAAACGAATACCTTTTCGAATAGTCGCCTCAGCTGAGTTGTCAGCTGTATCCGGGTCAAACGCTGCCAATGCGGAGACTGCGGTTCTGAGTACATCCATGGGATGAGCGGTACAGATCGATTTTATAATTTCGAAGATTGGCTCTGGCAACTGTCGCTCTGCTTTCAGGCTTCTGTCAAATTCAGCCAGTTCCGCCTGGTCTGGCAGCTCAGCATGCAACAGCAGGTAGGCCGTTTCCTCAAAGGTTGAATGCTCCGCCAGGTCGTGGATCGAATAACCATAGTATCGAAGCTCACCAGCCTGGCCATCGATATAAGTCGCTGGTGATCGGTCGAAATAGACACCTTTCAGACCGCGATGGATTCTTTTTTCTGCTGCATCCTCACTCATAACTGATACCACTATTAACCAGGTTATAGACGAATTAATTCCTGCTTCAGAATCTCCACCATTTCATCAATCTGCTCTTTCTCGACGATCAATGCAGGGGCAAGCAGCCCTGCATCACCGGTCGTCTTAATATGCAAACCAGCATCAAACAGCCGCTTTTGAAGCAGGTTCCCGCGAGCGCCCGGCGCACCTACAGATGCGACATCAAAGCCTGCTAACATCCCATAACCTCGCACATCGGTCACCACACCAAGGTTCTGAAGCGAGAACACTGATTCCAAAAAGTAAGCTGACATTTCCGCCGCCCGGTCAAACAACTTATCTTTCTCAAAAATATCAAGGGTAGCCACGGCTGCCGCGCAAGCTGCGGGATGTGCAGAGTAGGTGTAACCATGGGCGAGTTCAACCACATCGCGTGGATGTGCATTGACGACCGTTTCGTAGATTTCATCCTGCACGGCAACTGCCCCCATTGGCTGAGCACCATTGGTCAATGCTTTCGCCATGGTCATAATGTCCGGAACCACACCAAATGCGTCCGACGCAAAGGCTGCGCCCGTCCGTCCAAATCCGGTCAGCACCTCATCCATCACCATCAGAATCTCATGCTCGTCACAGAGCTCTCGAATGCGCTCTAAGTAGCCTACCGGCGGCACCAACACACCGGTTGAACCTGCAATCGGCTCGATAAAGCAGGCCGCTATCGATTTTGCTCCGTGAGTTTGCACAATCCGCAATAAATCATCTGCTAACTCCACACCCCGGAGCAAAGGTTGACCCATGGAGTATCGCTGCTCAGGGTCAAAGGTCGAACGCATATGCACCACACCTGGCACCATGGCGTTGAAACCTTGTCGATTTTTCATTAATCCGGACAGTGATGTGCCGCCAATATTAACGCCATGATAGGCCCTGTCGCGTGAGACGAATACATTTCTACCGCCTTCTCCCCGAGAAGCATGGTATTGCAATGCAATTTTCATCGCTGAATCTACGGCTTCAGATCCTGAATTACAGAAAAACACATGGTTCATGTCGGCCGGCAACAGTGGAACTAATTTGTTGGCCAGTTCGAACGAACGGGGATGGCTTCGAAGAAACGAGGGAATGTAATCCAGTTGCGCCAACTGGGCGGCAACTGCTTCGGTTATTTCCGGGCGGCAATGACCGGCCGCGGTTGTAAACAATCCAGAAGCGCCATCGAGTAATTTGTCGCCATGCTGGTTCCAGAGATACACACCCTCGCCTTTAACCACCAATCTCGGATCATCCTTAAAAGATTTGTTATCTGTAAAGGGAATCCAATGGCTTTCCAATTCTGCTCGTGCCAGACCCATCGCTGTAGACGCTGTTTGTACAACGCTATCCTGTCCCATGTGCGCTCCTTTCAATTTCTCTAGATGTTAACGATAATGATGACCCACGCTAGAATAATGCACCTGCATCACGCTGGTAGAGCCAAGTATGATTAAACGATCACACCAGAACATGTGGAAGCAGTTAATCAAGTTGTCCAAAGACAGCGAGGTGGGTCTACAGACGCAACTACGAAAATCTGTTGCCAACCTCATTCTGGAACGAAGTATCAGTCCCGATATGCCACTACCTTCAAGTCGGGAGCTGGCATGGATCCTCGAAATATCTAGAAGCACTGTCACTCTGGTCTACCAACGCCTGGTCGATGAAGGCTTTCTGGTCAGTCGCGAACGACAGGGCTACTTCGTCAACCCGGAACTGGTCGGTGCGAACCCAGCCAACGAACCCGGAGGGCCTGAGATCACGCCTCGCGGCGATTGGTCGAATCGCCTGAAGCATCGGATCACTTCTCAACGCAATATCACCAAACCCCTCGACTGGTACCGTTACCCGTTCCCTTTTATTTTTGGCCAGATCGGCGCAGATCTGGTGCCGATAGCGGAATGGAGAGAATGTTGGCGACATGCCCAGGGAGCACGAACAATAACCCGCAGCGGCTATGATCTGTTCGATCAGGATGACAAATCACTGATTGAACAACTCCGGGTTCGAGTGCTTCCAAGGCGAGGCATCTGGTGTCACCCAAATAATATTTTGATTTCGCTGGGCACTCAGAACGCACTTGCCATGATTGCAAAACTGCTGATTAAGCCCGACAACATCGTCGGCATGGAAAACCCCGGGTATCCCGATGCACGCAACCTGTTTGCATTAGAGACTAACAACATCAAACTCCTGGGCGTCGATTCAGAAGGGCTCATCGTCGATGACCAGCTCAATGAATGCGATTACCTTTACATCACTCCAAGCTATCAATCGCCCACCACGACGACTTTGTCGCCTGATCGCCGCAGACTATTGCTCGCCAAAGCCAAGGCCCACAATATCGTCATCATTGAGGATGACTACGAATCAGAAGCTGCCTTTGGTGACGAACCGATTCCTTCCTTAAAAAGTGCAGATGAACACAATTCGATTATCTATTGCGGCAGCTTGTCGAAATCGCTGTCACCGGGATTACGCCTTGGCTTCCTCGTGGCTGACACAGAGTTAATCAACGAAGCTCGAGCCCTGCGACGACTTTCAATCAGACATCCGCCGCCGATGATTGAATCGACTGTCGCTCACTTTATTGAACTCGGTCACTATGATTCACACTTAAATCGCTTGTCGAAAGCTTATCGCGA
>JABJED010000408.1 GCA_018665025.1 Gammaproteobacteria bacterium | reverse complement strand
TCTCCTGGATAACACGACAGAAACTTGAACTGAAACCTATTGGAGTTTTACATGAAAGCTGGATCTTATTTTCCAGGAGATCACTATTCATCCCTTTATGCGATGGCGGGGGATGACTGTTCTCTTTTCTTCGACCTTGAGACACTGACCGAAAAACAACAGGCAGACCACCTGTCAAACATTGAGTTAACCGCTATGTTGCAGGTTGCCCTGGCCTGTATCGGTCACGAGAGGGATCACCTTGCATTGTATGACGAATACCAAGAACCTGGCTGGCAGAAAATGCTGCAGCGTTATCACAATTTTTTCTGCCGGATGACAAATGAAGTAGTCCCCATGGAACACTTCAGCTATCACCCCAAAGACACTTACTATCAGTCAGTCGCGAATCACATCAAAGAAAACCCTGCCCTGACCGATGTCGCCAACCTTTATATGTCGAGCGGCTCTAACAAAGTGATCCACCGGAACGAAGAACTTCTCGTCATAAACCGTAATGTAAACTCCAAGAAACATTTTGCCGAGAATGCCCCGGCCTTTGGAATACAGGTCCCGGACACACTGGTCACCACTAAAGCGGAGCTGGACGGTATGTCAGTTGCCGACTTTTTCAATAAACACCAAAATAAAGTTATTCTGAAACTTCTAGGTCTGGCTGGCGCCAGAAACGTCACCGCTGTCGATAGCATCATGGCGACCCAGGAGTACGTGGCCGAGTACGATGAGGACATGGTGATTCTGCTGCAGGAACGCCTGGACCTGGAAAGCTACACCGAGATGACGGTGGACCTGGTGGTATCTACCGACGACATCAGGATAGCGAACACCCGAAAGATTCTTTTCGCAGACGGCCTATGGGTCGGCAACCTAATTGGGGACTCTGTCTCTGTAACTGAAGAACAGGCCAAGGCGCTGCTTCATGTGGGCGAATACGCAAGACACCATGGTTACGTGACGGACGAGGGCAGCAACTGCGGCATTGATTTCTTCGTAGGGAAGGACGGCAGCCTTATCGTAACCGAGATCAACGCACGCTGGACTGGTGGCCTTTTCCCCGCACACATCCTCAGTCAAATTGATGTGCAAGGAACAGACGCGGTTCCCTTCTTCGACATGGTGTTGATAGAAGAGCGGGAGGCCTACGTCGATTTTATCGACCGCCACCTTGTAGGTGAATACGAGGGTGAGTACGCCATGGTACCTATCGGCTTTGGCTGTTTCCCAGTGCCTATCAATGGCCAGGATTACTTCTACTCATGGCAAATGGTTATTGGTGACTTCGACGCCTTCAAGCACGCCAAGAACAAAGAGCTGGCGGCCTCAGTCATGATCACCGCCAATATCATTCAACCCTACCAATAAATAGATGGGTTCTGTTTTTTCTAACGTGCGTAGGTCGACAGAAAACCAATCATTAGTTGTTCAACGGTGTCTGAAACTGCTGGCACTGACAACAATGTTGCAGCCCAGACCACGGTGATGACGGCACACAGAATCAGGTAACTTTTAGTTTTCATCAGTAGCTCCTACTCGCGGCGCCATTTCGAAAATCCAGGTATCGCCGTCGTTTATGCTTTTTATTGTGTTAGCGACCGCATCAGGTGCACCACCGGAATACTTTTCTGCCAGTTTTCTAGCAACCCCGTCAATATCCTCACCTTCTGTGACTCGAATCAATTGTCGCTTGTATCGAATTCCGTTTATCCGAGCGACGGCCAGGCCATCACCTTCTGCAACCTGAAAAGCCCAGTCCTTCCAAAGGCGGCCAAGAAAAGATCGCATATAACCTGAAGGAACGTAGACTTTGCCACCGCTTTCCATGACAAAAATCCGTCTTGAACTCATCGGATTATCAAGTTGCAACTCAATCACAGCAATGTCATCGGTAAAACGCCAGTCTGGATCGGGCCCACTGTGAAGTTCGCCGGTAACCAGTTCGCCACCAGGGAAAAGAATGGAAGGGCCGTCCGCACCCATGTTGTCGATTTTAAGCGTTACCATGGTCACCGCACCGATAAGGACAACGATACCAATGACCTGCAGAACGATACGAATCATCTTGTCTCCTGGGGAATAATCATGATGGCCAGCGAGTGATTATACGAGCATGCTAGCTAATGCGACAACGGCGATTTCATAAGAAACAGAAACTCACAATCACCAAATCAGGAACTTGCCGTTACATACGTTACAGGTCAGGGACTGGCGACAATCGACAGCATGCTGAGTTCTAACCGGTAAAAAACCTGACAACCATAAACAACAGCGAAGGCGCCAATAAACAGCCTACGCCCGTATAGAACGTTGCCGTCATCGCCCCATAAGGCACCAATTTCGGGTCTGTAGCTGCCAGGCCGCCGGCTACGCCACTGGTGGTACCCATCAAGCCACCATAAATCATTGCTGACAACGGATTATCCAACCCGACGGATTTAGCAACAAAAGGTGTCCCTATCATCACCAGCACCGATTTGACGAGGCCAGCAGCAACACTCAGGGCGATGACATCTGACTGCGCGCCGAGCGCTGTCCCCGTGACAGGGCCAACAATATAAGTTGCTGCACCAGCACCTATGGTACTGATTGAAACCGCGTCCTTATACCCAAACAATACGGCAACCACCACGCCAACGATGAACGAAATAACAACCCCAAGAATGACGGACATCGCGCCCACCCAACCGGCTTTATAGATCGAGTCCAAATCAGCGCCAAATGCCGTTGCTACGATCGCGAAATCCCGGAACATCGCGCCGCCAAGGATACCGACCCCGGTCAACACAGGAATGTCGGCAATACCTTTACTACCGCCCGTGAAGGCGCCGCCGACATAGGCAATGAGAAGCCCCAAAGCTATCGCTATAGCCGATCCATGCACATGACCGCGAGTCAATTTGTCTGACAACCAATACGACACCCACATGACTACCGCAACAAAAACAAATGCCGTGATAATCGAATTCTTGATCATTACTGCCTGGAGCGTCTCGATAATCATGGTTCGGTAGCCTCACTCTGATTTTGTTGACTCCGTTGGGCAAGCTTCGTGAAGACAGGAATCAAAGCAAAACTCAATGCCACGGCACCGACGCCGGCAATCACCGCAAGCCATCCACTGGATACTGCGGCGACAACGTTCTGCCTCGATGCCATAGCAATAACGATCGGGATGTACATCGCAGACCAGAACGTAATTCCATGTTGGGTTAACTGGCCAAGCTGAACTTTTTTTGAAGACAGGCTCGACAGCACGATCAGCATGAGCATGGCAATGCCAACCCCGCCAACATTAGCTTTGACACCAATGATCTGGCCCAGAAGATCACCGACAAACATACCGGTGAGCATACAGAACGCCAGAATACCTACGCCGTAAACAATCATTAGCTAAGACCTCTTGGAGTTAGATTCAGGCAACCGCACGGCGCC
>JABJED010000407.1 GCA_018665025.1 Gammaproteobacteria bacterium | reverse complement strand
TTTTTTCCAGTTCATTTGTTGATCCTCAAGCTTGATATGATATTAATTATCATTATGCTAACATTATTTATCGCAATGATAGCTGTTACTATCTCGTACATGCAAGCCAGACAAGATTGGAGTGGTTCAATGGCCATAAAAAAAAATCTGAATGAAACAGGTAAAAAAGCCACGACCCCAGACAAAGAGCCTTCGCGACGGCGAAGTCGTGCCGAAACGGAACAAAAACTCATTGATGTCGCACTGGATCTAATCCGCGACAAAGGCGTACTGGCTGGACTGAATCTTCGCGAAGTTGCCGAAGGCGCCGGTGTTAATCGCGGTAATATTTATCACTACTTTGGCTCACGACAAGAATTACTTAGAGCTGCCATTAGTCGCCGCTTCAAGACCCTGGTGGGAACCGTGACCGCCAGTAATCAGAATAAGCGTTTCGTTGAGCGAAGACTAAATTCATTCCGCCTGGCCAAAGGCAGCAACGATAGTAAGTTGCGAGCGCTACTCGTTCTTGATGGTGACGATACCGTTGACCCGATACCGTTTTACGAGGAGGGCCTGAGCCAGCTACGCAAGGATGTGATCGATGGTGACATTCACAAGGAACATGACCTGGAGGCATTGCAGGTAGCACTTTCGGCACTATCGCGTGGTTACCGCATTTTTCGAGAAGCCTATGCTAATCGGCTTGATATTGATGCTAACGAGCTCGACGAAAGGGTAAACCGCATTATGCGCACCTTTCTGGAATCGGTAGCTGAAGCACCTTCTTCTCTAGATCAGAGTAAGGGCCCGCGTTGAATGAGGAAGGCATTGAAACCGAGATTCGTAACGACATTTTGGGCGGTAAGTCATTAAGAACTAACTACTTTTCCTTTGTGAGCGCGACACACGCCTGACGAATAAGGTGCGCCGCGACATCAGAGTTCGCATTTTTGATATTTTTCAAAACACACGATGCCACTTTTTCAGACATTGGTGAACTTCTACAATGCATTCTATGTGGCCCTATCACTTTATTCATTAGCATCTTGTTTGGCAGATCTCCCTCATTCGCAGCTATGATTTCATGATCTAAGCCAAACCGGTCGACAGTGACATTACCCTCATCATCAATAAATACAGTGATGTTTTCAGTGTCAACCATTTCAGCTTCGACACGTTGCAGAATCTCAGCCAGATTCCCCGGTTCCCCATCAGCCTCAATAATAATCTCACGCTCCTGCTTAACTTCATGATGATCAGCGGATACAGCGATAGAGATGAATGAGCAGAGCACGCCGGAGACGGCTAGAGATGCAAGAGTTCGCAGCTTCATAGTTTTCCCTTTTAGTTGTGATGTACCTAACGAAGGAATTATTCTCTATAGCAGGCATATCTTATGAATGTAACATTTCCCTTCTTCGACCCAATTATATGCCGCCACTAGAAAAAATGTGCTTGACGTGTTGATCGACTATACCAGGGCTGTTCTCGATTCAAGGCATCCTGAGCCGCTAGCCGGTTAAGTCGGTCAATCAATAACTATACCTCGTAGGTCACACCCTGCCCCAATCTGGATGACTTTGAGTTCAACAGGTCTAGTAACACCTTGGAACGCGAGATCACCCACCAACCTACCGGCTTTGACATCGCCTCCAGACCGTCATCTCAACCCACAAATTGAAGGATTCTGCTCACCATCCTTAATAAAGCCTGTTAAACGAACCTTCCGTCAGAGAAATTAGTAATTACTCAAAAAGTGAATTGTGTAGTGGCCACTAAAAGAGTAAACATGACATAGCTAGACGTGTTGAGTGAATCTAAAAGGGTTGTTAGCAGACATGGTGAGCCGTCAGGATATAGAACTGCCTTCAGGGGCGTCTACTGCGATAAATGATGTTGCGGTTAATACTGTTGAACAGGCTGTTGAACACGCTGTTGAATCAGCCGTCATCGACCATCCTGCAATCTACCTGCCAGATGCTTCATTCCTGCTGGAAGGTCAGTTCGAAAGAGTCGGGTTCGATCTTGTTATCACGAACCCGGACGGTGCGACCTTTGTCGTAGCTGATTACTTCTCTTATAGTCCGCCGCCTAATCTAATGTTGTCTTCGGGGCCGGGATTGTCGCCTGGCCTGGTGATGGCCAAATTACACCTCCCGTTCGGCGACGATGTCATGTTTGCGGGTCCTGCCAACAGCGCAAATGCCTTGGAAGAAGTCGGCAGGGTTACGCTGGCTATTGGCAAGGTTACCGTAAAGCGAATGGGCCCCGATGGGCAGATTGAGGAGCTGGACGTCAAGCGTGGCGACAAGCTCTATAAAGGCGATGAACTAGTAACCGAAGGTGGGGCCTTCGTCAAAGCAAGAATGCTTGATGGAACGCGCTTTCACCTGGGGAAGAACGCCAACGCCATCCTTAGTGATTACTCGTTTGATGAAACAGCGGAGACGGGTAACTTCGAAGCTTACGTGATCCGCGGAGGCTTTCACTAC
>JABJED010000406.1 GCA_018665025.1 Gammaproteobacteria bacterium | reverse complement strand
TATCGACGAATTCTCGTTTCCTGCTTTGACAAATAAACGCCTTTGAATCCACGTGAACGAAAACCTTTTTGCTGTTGAATAAATACAGCGATATCCTGAGTGATTGTCATTCCCATGACTTCCTCACCAAACTCATAAACGACATGAGGAACCTCAGCATCCCGCGCCACCGGTCCAAGCATCGTTGCGACAGGTGTTGTGTCTCCTTCAGGTGCACTAGCGTACCACCAGTTATCGAATACACATTGCTCAGGGTCCAGTGTCGGATGCGGCCTTGCCCTAAGGAAATGAAAACCGTCTGCCCAGATAGAAACAGCGAAGTTCGGAAACAGCGTGTAATGAAATGCATCAGTGAACTGCTCATCTGGTATTTTCTCGTAATGCAAATAACCACGCCCCGGACCCAGTTCTCGCTTCGCTTTCTGAAGAGCCTCTCGAGTATCCTCGGGCTTACCCTTAAATTCATCAGGATCCAGTTCCCATTGACGTAACTCGCTCGCAAGCGGCTCCATGATATTGCCTTCTTCGTCAGTTGCACCAACACCGAATCCCCCTTTCATTATCATCCGGTTGTGGCCTTCGTCTGACAGGTCAAAACGGGTTTCCTTGAAATAGGTATCGATACCGCCACGAATTTTCTTGCGGTCGGTAGCCGGGGTTGCTGCCATGTGTACCGTTGGCACGTGGTATGACTCATTGAAATTATCAAGGACCACCTTCCAGTTACACGGAAGATTTACCGTCGGCGCTGCGTATCGTTTCCAGGATTGAATATCTCTTGCTTGCCACTCATCCCATATAGGACCTAGGTACTCTTTCAGGCTGACACAGCCCAAATCCATATTGATCCAGACAAATCCTGCAAAGGTCTCGCAAGCTACCTCTGCTAATCGGACCTTGCCGCAGGGGTTACCTTCCGGAAAATCCTCCTTGTCAGGTGCAAAATTTAACGTGCCATCAGGCATGAATGCCCAGCTATGATATTTACAGACGAACCTTTTTACGCTTCCTGTCTCCTCGGCAACCAGCGGATTGCCACGGTGTTGGCAAACGTTATAGAAAGCCTTAACAGAACTGTCGGTTTGTCGAACCATCAGTATTGATTCCGGCCCAACTTCTTCCATTTGCCAATCACCAGGATTCGGCATCTCAGACTCCCGGCCAAGCAGGAGCCAGACTTTGGTCCACATCCCCTCCCATTCCGCGAGTGCAAATTCCTTCGAGGTATACCGGGCTCCTTCCACTCGTGACCCGCGTGTTTCCTGTTCAGGGTAGGCGTCTACCTGCATGACTGACATGTTATTCACCACGTTGTAATTGATATAAAAATCGTAAGCCCCCCACCCTGGACAGTCAAGCAGAGGCAGGCATTCACGGCGTAGATTATTGATTCTCAAGTCAATAATCTGCACATAGATGAACCTTTGGTGTAGTCTGCCCGCTAAATGTATACCTCAACGGTCATCTCCAAACACCAACTAACAGGCCTCTACGTCCTTACCGCTATCCTGATGGTAGGTTATGGCGCAATTTTTTCACTACTCGCCGAGATCCGGGATACCTTCGGGTTCAGCGCAACGGGTGTTGGGATTATCGGTGCTGCGGCATTTGTCTCGGGCTTCATCGCCCAATTGGGTCTGTCACGCTATGCCGACCTGGGGTATGGCAACCTCATGATGAAAGCGGGAATTCTCTTTTGTATTGTCGCTACAGCGTGGATGGTTTTCGCCGATAGTCTTCCAGAATGGATTGGTTCCAGGGCTGCGCTCGGTTTTGGCGCAGGGATAGTGCGACCGGCAATAAGGCGGCTCGTGGTTGTTGGTAACCCAGCGAGCGCCGGGTATTCCCTTGGGATTCTAGCGGCCTATGAAACTGCAGGGTTTCTCATCGGTCCTGCCATCGCAGCGTTCATCAACACATGGTTTGGTCTCAGTGAAACCTTCGTTGTGCTGACTATCCTGCTTGTTATCGTGTTTCCCGTGGTGCTTGGGGTGAATGTTCCTGCGGCGAAAACCCCACCCGGCAAAGCCATCGTTCTTGAGCTAATTAAATCACCGGCGATGCAGTCGTGTCTCGCCATGGGCGCCGCGTTCTGGATAACGATCGGTGTGTTTGAAGTCATCTGGGCCATCTTCCTTTCAGATCTTGGTGCAACGCAGATATTCATCGGGCTCAGCATGAGCTTTTTTGGGCTGCCTATGATATTCATTTCACCCAGGGCAGGTTCACTTGCACAGAAGCGCGGACCACTCAATATTGCGATCCTGAGTATAGGGGTCGCCATCGTATGCATGTTTAGCTATGGCTTTATCGACAGTATCTGGGTGATTTGCATCCCGCTCTGCATCCATGCCATTGCGGACGCCTTTACCATGCCAGCGACACAATTCGCTGTCATTAAGGCAAGCGGCGAAGATGCTATCGCTTCAGGTCAGGGACTTTTTGGCGCAACTGGGATGCTAGTGGCCGCTATAACTGCGTCAGCGGCTGGATGGTTGTACGATCTGTCGGGCGCTTCTGGTCTGTGGTGGATATCTGCAAGCGTTATGATTGTACTCATGCTAATCGCTTGGTGGCGCGGTGGCGACCTTCGGCAACCACCCCCCACACACTAAAAGCAATTTAGATTCCCCGCTTTCCAGCCTCTCCCATAAATGGCTGATACTCAGCAAAGGGCGACGGGTTGTTTGAACCTATCGTAATACCTGCGTCGGTGGTCAAAGTCAGCCCCGAGGTATAGCCGGATTCATCACTCGCGAGAAAGAGTACCGCATTAACAACATCTTCCGGCAATCCGGGACGTCCTTTCAGAGGTGATACCTCTGCAAGATTTTTCCTTGTTGTTTCAAGGTCTGTATGGTCTCCCATCGTCGCAGCGACCATCGGTGTCGCCATACCCGCTGGTGAAATACAATTTGCCCTGATGCCATATCGCGCTAACTCAGCCGCAACGCTTTTAGTGATTCCGATGATGGCATGTTTGGCCGCGGTATAAGCGTGTGGCCCAAGACCACCCATGATCCCCGCAGTACTTGACATGCTGACGATCGACCCGGTTCCCCTGGGGATCATGACCCTTGCCGCATGTTTACAACCGTAAAAGCAGCCGTTCACATGAATATCCATGGTGCGCTGCCATTCCGCCGCAGGTGTCGTCGCAATAGGACCGACTGCTCCAACAACACCGGCGTTGTTGTACATGATGTCCAACTGACCGTAACGAGATACCGCGGTATCGACCATATTGGCGACCTCGTCCTCTTTGGTCACATCACAATGCACAAAAATGGCTGCATCACCAAGTTCATCCGCAAGAGCCTGACCCACATCGTCCTGGATATCACCCATGACAACTTTGCCACCTTCTTCTATGAAACGCCTGGTCGCGCCTGCACCAAACCCACTTGCGGCCCCGGTAATCGCGGCAACTTTTCCCTCTATTCGTCCAGCCATGTGTTTTTCCCTCTACGTGAAATTAATAAACTACCTGCCTATTAGGAGACCATTAAAACAGAATCAGGGCTTGCACTTCGAATGGTTTTACTGAGAAGGTCGTCCCCTCTAAATCTAAAGAAGTAGTGCTGTATCAGCCAAAAGATCCCATACCCCGACCGTAAGTACGCCTGGTTTGTCGTTTTTGTGCTAATTCTTGCCTCCCTAATCGCCTTTATTGATCGTCAGGTAGTGGCTATTGTCGTTGGACCAATGAAGCAAGACCTGGGGGTCGGTGATACCGAAATCGGCTGGCTTTATGGCGTATTCGCCTTATTTTACGCGGTTGCCGCGATCCCGATCGCTACCATGGCAGACAAGAAGAGCCGAAAACACATCATCGCGATTGGCATTTTTCTTTGGTCGCTGCTTACCATTGCCTGCGGCCTGACCCGAAGCTACTGGCAAATATTTTTTGCCCGCATCGGGGTCGGGGTTGGCGAAGCCACACTTAGCCCATCAACAACGTCACTTATTGGTGACTATTTCCCGCGCAAAGATATCCCCTTGGCCTTAAGTATTTTCGCTACCGGCCCAATCATCGGCACCGGCATCGCTTTTGTGATTGGTGGCTTTGTACTTGATATGGTCGAGCACGCGAACCCCATGGTACTGCCTTTCTTCGGCGCCTTAAAACCCTGGCAACAAACTTTCATTTATGTGGGTCTGCCGGGGATGTTCCTCGCGGCATTTTTCCTGTTACTCAAGGAACCCGCTCGAAGGCCCTCGATGTCGCCTGATACCGGGACAAGTGACACCGCACAACTCATCGCTTTCTACAAGGACAATGCTCGCACAATCACCTTCCATCACCTTGGTTTTGTCTCCCTGGTGCTTACCGGATACGCGTTCGTATTCTGGAGCATTACCTTCTTTGTACGCGTACATGATGTACCTGCCGCCGAAGCATCTCAGGTATTTGGCTGGATCTTTATTGTCTTTGGACCAATGGGACCTTTGTTAATCGCTTATCTCGCCAAGAAGCTGACTGACCGGGGATACCAGGATGCAAACATGACCGCAGGAATGATTGGAGGAATCCTGACTATTCCAACTGTTCTGCTGATTCAGTTGGCGCCAACTGCTACCTGGGCATTTATTTTCTATGCCCCCGCACTACTTGCGGTCAATTCGCCTTTTGGTATCGCCGCTGGCGCGTTACCGGTGATTACTCCGCCACATCTGCGAGCACGGGTAGCCGCTATTTACATGCTAACCGGCGCATCAGGCATGATGTTTGGCCCACCCCTTGCCGGGGCGTTTAACGAATATATCTTCCCTGGTGACGACGGCATTCGATACTCCATGATTACCATGACATGTTTTTTTGGCATACTGGGTATCGTATTCCTCTGGTTCTCTCGCAAGCCATATGCCGAATCCATGAAAAAAGCCGCCCTCTGGGCAGAAGATTAGGTGTAGTTATGGAAATTATTTCACAATCAAAAAGCCACAACGGGACACAATTCGTTTACCAACATGATGCGGAAACGCTCGGTTGTTCGATGAATTTTGGTATTTATCTGCCGGATAATCTATCCGCTCCCGCTCCCACCCTGTTTTGGCTCTCGGGCCTGACCTGCACCCAGGATAACTTTATTACCAAGGCGGGCGCGCAGCGCGTCGCCAGTGAACTCGGTATGATCCTGGTTGCGCCGGATACCTCCCCGCGTGGCGAGGACGTTCCTGATGACCCTGACGGCGCCTACGACTTTGGACTAGGCGCGGGTTTTTACGTTAACGCCACACAATCCCCCTGGCAGAAGCATTACCAAATGCGCAATTATATCGAGCAGGAGTTGTACCAGCTGATTCTGGAATTGTTCCCGGTGGACCAGAAAAGACTCGGTATCTTCGGACATTCAATGGGGGGGCATGGCGCACTCACCATGGCACTTCGTGCACCGGACAAGTTTAGGTCAGTTTCTGCGTTTTCACCGATTTGCTCACCTACAAACAGCCCCTGGGGAGAAAAGGCGCTAGGAAGGTATCTTGGTGAAGATCAAACCGCCTGGCGAGAATACGATGCCTGCTCGCTGATCGAGGATGGCTCGCATGTCACCTCCATCCTGGTAGACCAGGGGACTGATGACGACTTTCTGAATGAGCAACTAAAGCCAGGTCTTCTCGAGTTGGCATGTAGCACTGCAGGAATCGATCTAACGCTAAGAATGCAGCCAGAGTTCGATCATAGCTATTACTTCATCGCGAGTTTCATGGAAGAACACTTGCGCTGGCATTCAGATCACCTCCACTAGCGACTCGTAGCACGCCGCGGCGGACTCTACTGTTGTAGCGAGTATCGCATATTGTTATTTTGGACCTATGACTGAAATCAATCGAATGGAAGACCCGATCATACCCACTTCTGTTGAAGACGTGACCTTGATCAACCCTGAAATACAGGAATGTCCTTTCCCAACCTATGACCTTCTTCGGGAAGAGGCGCCGGTGTTTAAGGACCCCGTCACGGGAATGTTTGTCGTGACACGATACGACGAACTTCGCAGAGTTGCGCTTGATTATGACAACTTCAGTAACCATCGTCATTCCAATGATCCCGAAATGCATACCCCAAGCCAGCAGATCGCTCACAAACTGTTTCTCACAAAAGGATGGGTTCCCGGTAAATCACTTGCCGCTCGAGATGATCCGGACCACAAGCAAATGCGTTCATTGTTTGACGATGCTTTTCGGCCTAAGCGGATTGCGGAAATAGAAGGTGATGTTCAGAAACTTGCTTATGACCTGATTGATGACTTCATTGCTGATCAAGAATGTGACTATGTTCAGCAATACGCGGTACCACTGCCCCTGTTCATTATCTGTAGGCAAATGGGTGCAAAGGATGAGGACGTCTGGCAAATAAAGAAATGGACAGATGCCTGGATAAAAGGCGGCACTATCGGTCTGGATGAAGAAGGCGTCATCTGGGCAACAGAAATGGAAATCCAGGCGCAGCATTACTTTCAGGCCATCTTCGAAAAACTTCGCGTGCAACCGGATGACACGCTTCTCTCTGACCTAGTAAACAATGAAGTTCCCGGCTGGGGTCGCACATTGTCAGACAGTGAACTGCATGCCGAGATGATGCAGGACACCTTCGTCGGCGGATCTGAAACGACAACCAACGCCATGTCTGCGGGCATCATGTTGCTGGATAAGAATCCGGCAGTCTGGCAGAAACTAAGAAACGATCCGGATAAGTACCTCAACACCTTCGTTGAAGAGGTCGTAAGACTGGAAAGCCCAGTACAGGGTTTAACTCGCCTGGCAAAAAATGACGTCGAAATCGACGGCGTTAGGATACCTAAAGGCTCCGTCATCGATATCAGATACGGCGCAGGCAACCGGGACCCAAGACATTTTAGTTGTCCGCACGAAGTAGATATAGAGCGAAAAAATGCGGCCTCACATCTCGGTTTCAGTACGGGTACTCATTACTGTCTTGGTGCCCCACTTGCTCGCAGAGAACTCTACTGGGGGTTCAAGGCATTTATTGATCGGATAGATTCGTTTCGGGTTGTGCCCGAAAAAAACAACTTGCGACATCTGCCCAACTACAGCTTAAGAATACTGAAAGAACTTCACATAGAATTCACGCCTAAATAATCTTCTCTTAAATATTACGCATACATTTTCTACGTATAAACTTTTTCGCATAAACTTTTTCGCATAAACAAAGGACACTCTCGATGACAAAACTCAGCGCACCCGGCCACCCATTCCAATATGCCTGGCACGTCCCTGATCTGGATAAAGCCATTGACTACTGGACTAACGTTGCCGGCGTTGGTCCTTTTTTCATCAATGAGGTAGACAGCGGCACGATGGAAGGTTTCCAGTATCGGGGCGGAGCCGGAAACCTGCAGATGCGCGTCGCCTGGGGGCAAAGCAAGGAAGGACAGATTGAGCTGATCGAAGTCAACTCAACGGAGCCCAATGTCTATCACGACCTGGTACCGAAGGATCAGGTTGGCTTCCACCACATTGGTATCTGGTCCGATGACTATTTCGCTGATAAAGCGCTGCTTACCGAACGGTATGAGAACGTCATGGACATGGGTACCAACACGAATATCTGCTACTTCGACACGTCTGCAGACAGCGGCAACATGCTGGAATTGATAGAAAGAAACGATGGCATTATTGGCCTTTTCGGAATGATTACCAAAGCTGCAGAGGAATGGGACGGCACCAAACCTGCCCGAACCATGGCCGAACTAATGGGTGGATGATACGCACAGGATAGGAAAATGACTCAGGCTGAATACGGCAAGGAAGATCAAACCTTCCAGGCGGCAGGCGGCATAGACGGCATTCAACAACTAGTTGAAGACTTCTATGGTGTTATGTCGAGCAGCGACTATGCCGCTGTCATACGTCACATGCATCCGGGCGATCTAACCGTTAGCATTGATAAACTGGCAAGGTTTCTTTGTGGCTGGATGGGCGGTCCAAAAAGGTACAGCGAGAAATACGGCGGGATCGCAATTCCGCCCGCCCATTCACACTTGCCCGTGGGTGAGTCCGAGAAACAGGCATGGCTGGGTTGCATGCGCGAAGCCCTCGATAAGCAAGACTATCCGGCCGAGCTGAAGGAATACCTGATTGAACAGCTCACTGTCCCGGCCAGTCGAATCGTTCTACTCAGGCAGAAGATCCAACAATCACAGGCACAGCAACAACAATAAACCATTGATAGGAATAGGTTCATGGCAGCAACCTCTTTAGGCGTTACGTTTGGAAGTCTCGGTGTACTGGGACCAAAAGCAGTCACGGAAATAGCAATCAATGCCCAGACTTTGGGCTACAAATCATTCTGGACAGTCGAAGCAAACGGCACTGATGCGATGTCTTTACTGGGCGCGGTCAGCCATGCAGCACCAAAACTGGACCTGGCCACCGGAATCATTCCCATCCAGCTAAGAACACCCGCCCTGACGGCCATGACAGCCGCAACATTGCAGGCACTCAACCCGGACGCCGATGTTTTACTGGGCATTGGTGTCTCAGCCCCGGGGATTCTTATGCAACATGGCGAGCGAGCGACCGACAAACCCATCGGCATGATGCGTGAGTATGTCGCACTACTCAGGGAATGCCTTTCCGGT
>JABJED010000070.1 GCA_018665025.1 Gammaproteobacteria bacterium | reverse complement strand
TCATAATACGGCATATTACTCTATACAGCAGTGAAGACTTTGCGTCGTGACCTTATGAGTACATACGGTAGAGCGAACAAAACCCGTCGCGCCGATGATGTATCCCTGATACGCCAGCGATTGGGTATTGCTGGCTTATTTGGCCATCGAGATGACGGTTTTGGGGCCGGGGGTTCCGGTTATCGGTTACCTCCGGGCGTGCTAACTATCCGCTCACTGCCATGCTAAGAGACATAGCTTCATCATCGATATCGAATACCATTTCTCCCGGTTCGTCGACGTACTGCAGATCCAGAGTCAACGTTTCCTGCTTGATATAGTCCTCGTGTGCCTTAATAGCGTCTAGTAATCGACCACCGCTGTTAATAGTGACACTGATTCTATCGCTTACGTTGAAGCCAGAATCCTTGCGTGACTTCTGGATACGATTGACTACCTCGCGGGCAAGCCCTTCCCTGACAAGATCCTCGTTCAGCGTGCAGTCCATATCGATCGAGATGAACCGGTCAGAGACAGCGTTCGTCCCTGCCCGTGCTTCCCTGAAAACAAGAATGTCATCCTGCTCAAAGTGCTGGCCATCTAAGTCGAGACTTCCAGAATTCTGAAACTGTTCGATGGTGTCACTGTCCAGGCCTTCAATCAATTGCTTGAAGGTCTTGAAGTCCTTGCCCAGTCGTTTACCTAACACCGGGGAGTTTGGTTTTGCATAGAGGTGGATATATTGACTTTCCTCGGTCGAGTACTCGATGGTTTTAGCGTTAAGTTCATCCCTCAGGTAACCCTCCAATCGGGCGATCTCTTCAAGTAACTCAGGGTCACGATGAACGACCGTGAGCTTGCCGACCGGGTATTTGGTTTTAACTTTTTCCTGGTTTCGTTTTTGTCTGCCCAGCAAAATGATGTGTTGCATCCGGGTCACAGCCTGTTCCAACAAAGGCTTGATGCGATTGTTGTTTGATTCCGGATATAAGCACAGGTGCACAGAAGATGGCTGATCCGAATTCGACAGCTTTCGGAGAGACTGATAGATCGTCTCCGAGAGAAATGGTGCAAATGGCGCCATCGACAGACTGAGTTCATACAATGTGTCGTAGAGGGTTTGGTAGGCGGAAAATTTGTCCGGTACTTCCCCTTCAGCCCAAAATCGTGATCGGTTGAGGCGGATGTACCAGTTGGTTAGATCCTCGATAAAATCGAACAATGCCGGCACTACGTTGTAGAGCCGGTAATTTTCCATCTCTGTCGCGATGTTATCTTTCAGGGATTCAAGTCTGGAAAGGATCCATTGGTCCATGATGTTAGTGGAATCGGGTCTGCTGTCATCCGGTTGCCAGTTATCGATTTGGGTATAGGTGTTTAGGAATTTATAGGCGTTTAACCAGGGAAGCAGTGCGCGTCGAACCATGTCTTTGACGCCACTGTCTGCAAACCGCTGCTCCTCTGCTTTGACGAGACCAGAGTTGATCAGGTAAAGGCGAAGGGCATCGGCACCGTAGGTTTCCATCAAACCATCAGGAGGTGAATAGTTTTTAAGGCTCTTCGACATTTTCTTACCGTCTTCAGCCATGACGATTCCATTCACGATCACGTTTTTGAATGGATGTGTGCCGAAGAGTGCGGTGCCCAGGACTATCAATGTGTAGAACCACCCGCGAGTCTGGTCAAGGCCCTCGGCGATAAACTCTGCAGGGAAGCCCTGCTCGAACATTGATTCATTCTCGAAGGGGTAGTGCAGCTGCGCGTAGGGCATGGATCCTGATTCGAACCAGCAGTCGAGCACCTCCTCGATACGCCTGTAAACACCTGGTTCACCGTCGATAGTGAAGGTCAGTGGATCAACGTACTCCCTGTGAAGGTCGTCCGGATGGGTACCCGTCAGATTCTCAAGTTCTTCCCTTGAACCGATGCAAACCTGGCTACCGGTTTCATCATTGATCCAGATGGGCAGAGGTGTACCCCAATATCGGTTACGGGATATAGCCCAGTCGATCGCGCCTTCAAGCCAGTTACCCATTCGTCCATTCTTCAGGTGGCCGGGAACCCAGTTGATCTGGGCATTGGACGCCTGAAGTTGGTCCCGCATCTGCTCAACCCTGACGTACCAGGAATCAATTGTCCGGTAGATGATTGGCGTGTTGCTGCGAGGACAAAATGGGTAACTGTGATCAATGACTTCC
>JABJED010000069.1 GCA_018665025.1 Gammaproteobacteria bacterium | reverse complement strand
TTTTGTATTGTAATTAATCACTTACAAAGGTGATGCCTTTGTAATTTCGCGCTATCTTTTGTGGTGTCAACCCATGTCCGCAAAGGGGTTGGCCGACAGCCTTGCAGGCGGACCAGCCGGTCACCTGCCTGGCTATGGCAATCTATAGCAAAACCAGACCCCCAGGTTTTACTGAGTTAGAGGCAATACAGGCGATGCACAACTAAACGTAATATTCAGCTAATGCCTGAACCTGGGATTATTGTTTGCGGGCGCTGGAGAAACACCCGGCAAAAAATGTTTTATAACCACTTCGGAAAGCGAACGGCGATAGCTGTGGCTGCGATTTGACCTCAAATGGCCACCAGGTAGTGTTGCTCTGTCACTGGCGCGACGGCAGCTTTTTTGAATCCAGGTTAACCCCTGGCTTTGGTCGTTGGTATCAACCATCCCTGTCGATAGTTGATCTATCTTAACGAGGTGTCCGGCAGCATTAGACCCGTTCAGACTGTGGCACAATCGGTGACATCCAAATAACCCTCGCCAAGGATACCCTGGCAACTTTGGAAATCAGGTTGGCGATAATTGATTCAGGATATTTATTTCTTTACGGTCATCATCAAAGATTGATGCGATCCGTCACTCAATTTTATCGTCATTTGTACACTTTCACCCGGGCGTGTTGGTTCATTTGCCCGCATCATCAGATGCATGCCACCGGGTTCTAGTATTATTTGCTGGTTAGGTGCGATCGTTAAATCGGTAACCTGCTGCATATGCATCATGCCATCGTTCATGACGGTTTCATGAAGCGCTATATTCGAAAACTTTTCACTGCTGAAAGACACAATACAGACCGCTTCCTGACCCGTGTTACTCATATTCATATACGCTGCACGTACCGGTACTGTCGGCGGCAGATTTTTGATCCACGCATTAGCTATCACCAGGTCAGCTTGACTGGCCAGCGGGAAAAGGATCATCATGGTCAAGAATATTCTTGTCACCATTAACGTCGTTCTCACGAACACAAAGGAATAGTTTTTATTCATCACTGTTTTGTGTCACAAGGTTCGACAGGTCTCTGGCCACCGCATCGACACTATCCCGATCACTGAAAAATAAACCGGCGTATTGAACGTTTGGATCAATCAACACCACATAGCCGCTATGGTCTACGGTATAGGCTAGATCACCTTCCGACTTCTTCCTGGTTTTATGAGATACCCCTAACGCTGAGGTCAGTATTTTCAACTTATCCAGGTCAGCGGTAGCGGCGGTAAAGTCCGGATTAAAATAACTCATATAGGCTGCAAGCAATTCGGGTTTGTCCCGCTCCGGATCAACCGACACAAAATACACCTTCACTTCATCCCGCACCCTGGCAGGAATCTGGTTCACTATAGAATTCATTTCACTGAGGGTAGTCGGACACACATCCGGACAGTTGGTGAAACCGAAAAACATCAGGTTCCATTTGCCTCTTAAGCGATCTTTACCGAAGGTTTTTTGGTGATGGTCGATCAATTCAAATTTTGGAAGTGTCCGTGTCTCGCTACCCAGTAGCGTGATTACTTCGGTTTCAACCAGGCTACTGTTAGCTGCAACCGGCACTGAATGACCGATGACAGAATAGACTAAAATCAGCAAACTAAATATTTGAGCTAACACTATTCTCATCTTGGTACCGGGTTTGAATATCCTTTATAAACTTGAAACTGTACGCGCAGGGTTTTCTTTCTGCTGCCGTTTTGCTGAGACCTGTTCCAGTCTAACGGTTTCATTTTCCATATATTGAATAATACTTTTAACGTCCGATTCTGACAGACTAAAGTTCGGCATCACCACCTGATACTTTTCTATTAGCGCAACTGCAATCGGGTCTTTTTCAGCCAGCATAACATCCGGTTCTTTTAACCATCTAATTAGCCACTGTGGGTCACGAACTTTACCCACGCCAAAAAGGTCGGGACCTATCTGCGGGGCATTCGGAATCTTTGCAATTCCACCACTTATTACGTGACAGGAAGTACACATATTCCTGAATTTCATTTCACCATCAGAAATCTGGCGAAGTAAGGGTGCGTCTTCGTATTTATTTCGATTTTTACGCGGTAGTTTCCAGTTATGTAACCAGTTGCCCATTTGATTGGCAATGACGTATGGGTTTTCCAACGGTGAGCGTTTAACCCACCGGCCAAGCGCCTGGTTACCAATCACCAGATTCACATTGTGGTCAGATAACTCGCGCTCGTCTTCATCGATGGTACTAATATAAAGTCCCATTTTTTTGCGCAATAACCTGATGTCTTCTTCATTACCAGTAAGGAATGTCCAGCCTTTACCTGTCTTGAACTTTTTGGAATAGGCATCTAAAACTGCAACCGAATCCCGATCGGGATCGATAGTTATCGAATAGAAAAAGACGTCCTTGCCCATACGGTCACCAAGTATTCGGGATAC
>JABJED010000405.1 GCA_018665025.1 Gammaproteobacteria bacterium | reverse complement strand
GGAAAAATCATTCGCCGCACCAGCATCGACGAACTGCCACAACTGTGGAATGTGTTGAACGGATCCATGTCCATCGTCGGTCCAAGACCACACGCAGTGGCACACAACGCCTATTATGGCGGTCAAATTGAAGACTATATGCGCCGCCACCGCGTCAAACCTGGGTTAACAGGGCTTGCACAGGTGAACGGATTCCGCGGGGAAACACGGAATATTGAACAAATGGAGGGCCGAGTTCAGCACGATCTATCGTACATCCACAACTGGTCAGTTTGGCTAGATATCAAGATAATTCTTCGAACTGTTTTTGTGATGGTGGATAAAAATGCTTACTGACTTCCAGGCACAGCGATCGGCGAATAAAACAGCACATGCTTCTGATCAGCGGTCAGCGCCGTTGGCTCAATTAAGATACTGTTAAACCAGAACATCGGGTTCGCCGCATCCGGACACTCGTTAGCGTTCGCGACACCATCATTATTCGCGTCGTGCACAGACGCTTCACAGACAGGCGTGTCATCCAGCACATCAACAAACGAGAAACGTGCCTCTGTCGTATGGTACAACCCAAGCAGGTGCCCCACTTCATGAAACGCGATTTCCGCCGTATCCTGGATACTGGACGCGCTGCCATCTGCCAGCAATGTCCCGGCATTGATCAAGACACCGTTGTTACCATTTTTTGTTCCAAAACTGCCCGGCACGCCACCTGAAATACCTGCCAGGCTTTCACCCGCCAAAAAGTCTTCGAGGAAAAACAGGTTCAGGCTGTCTGCATCACCCTGCGACACGAGTGAAATCGTTGTTGCATCCAGAAAGCTGGCACTGACACTGGTGAACGCTGTGTCTTCCAGCAGCGTCACCGGTTCAATGACAAATTCAATCCGGTTTTGCGCGCCAATCTCCGCTAACCGCGTCAGTGCGGGCGCCAGTTCACTGGCATTAATACTATCAGCGGTAAGGAATGGTTTGACACTGACCGTGGTCGAACCACTGTCAGTAGTATCAGGCGTCGGCCCGGTACGGAAAATCGCCGTAAGGGTTAGCTCAGCAAAATCTATCTCGTCCAGCGTGGCCGCCAGCGTACCCAGCTGAAACGTCCAGGTACCAGACTCTGCCTTATACGAAGGTAGTCGCGGCACCAGGCTGGAGCAGTTGCCATCGAAACAGAAATTAACAAACCGCTGAAAGCCCGCAAAGGGTCCTGACGGCGGTACCAGGCTGCTGATAAACAAACCGTTTTCATCAATGTTGGCCCCTGCACCATTTAATGCCAGCAGCACTGACACCACATTGGGCGGCACCGTGAATTCCTGAGCGGTAGAACTTAGAACAGAAGCACCCAGCTCGCTGTCGTTTACCACACTGTAACCGGTCGATGGCAGCGTTAGCTGGACCACTTCCAGCAACGTCACGGTCACAGGCTCAATGGTAATCGTGACCGCCACCTCGTTACTACTGGCGCCGTCCTCATCTACCGCTCTATAGGTAAACGATTCCTCACCGACAAAATCCAGCGGCGGCGTGTAGATAAGATCAGTACCCGTACCCGTCACTTCGCCGGCAATCGTGCCAAGAATCTCAAACGAGACAATCGCGCTATCAATATCAGTATCATTTTCGCCCAGGGCCAGCGGCAGAAGATTGTCCTCTACCAGGGTATAACTGTCCGGCTGCGCAACAGGCGCATCATTGATGTTATTCACCGTAATCGTCACCGTTGCTGTCAGGCCTGAACCATCTTCGCCTGTCACGCCGTAGCTGAAGGAGTCCGTCCCGGCGAAGTCTGCATTCGGTGAATAGTTGATGCTATTGCCGTCTATCTCTGCAACGCCATTCGCGGGGTTACTGGACAGCGACAGGGAGTTTGCATCAACCCTGGTATCGTTGGCAGTGACCTCAATGGTGACAGAAGATTCTTCGTCAACACTCGCCTGATCATCAGACGCAGATGAGCGCAAGACTGGAGGCGCATCGGAACCACCGCCGCCACCGCCTCCACCACAGCCAGAGACAACCAGAAGAATGAAAAAAATGAACACTGCGCGCATGTTAAAACGACCTACTCATGTGGAACACAGATCCTACTATAAATTCTACTATGAAAAGTCTAAGGAAGATTATGTCTGTCCGCTTTTCCGACGGCTGGGTAGATACATCGCCAACCATGGCATGGCCATAATGCAGACAAAGGTCGCCGCATTGGCAAATATCTGCAGATTGAAGTCGGTGCTCGAGTGTAGACCAATCGAAATCATTGCCATGGTGACCGAAAATCCCATCGCCCGATAAAACCGGTTGTGCCGCGTTAACTGAACGCGAAGCGCCATATAAAAGGCAAGGCAGAAAAGTGCCACCAGTGGAACCATTCCAACAACCCCCACCTCCAGGGGAAACTCCACCAGATCAGAATGGGTATGGTCGAAAAATTGAAAAACCTCGTGATTTCTGACCTGTGGAAAAACAGCATAAAACGTACCCAGGCCATGCCCCAGCCAGGGGGCCATCTGCACCAGACCCAGACTCAAGGATATGATGGAGACACGCGCGTCTTCAACGCTGACCTGTTCAAGCCGCTGCTGCAACTCTTCAATCCCAAAAAAGGTCCCTAACAGCAGAATATCGATGACAAGAATACTGACAAACAACGCCACCACGCCCGTTTGTGACTTCCTGAAGACGAAGAGCCCGATCATACCGGCGATGCCCATACCGACAAAAAACGCGGTATTGCCCATACGCGAACGGGTCAGGATAAGGCCAATAACCATCAGGATAAGGCAACCGCGGATGCGCACTTTTGGGCCCAGCAGCGTTTGGGCCCAGGACCGGAAAAACTGCCGCCAGGTACGCGACCGGCCTTCACCCAGGTTAGCAATCATCAAGCCCAGCCCAAGCGCCAGGGTCATTTCAAGATAACCGGCCAGATGGTTACGGTTCACAAACGTTCCTGTTGCAAGGCCTTTGTTTTCAACCTTCTGGTAGTTCCAGATGTAATCGGTGCCG
>JABJED010000404.1 GCA_018665025.1 Gammaproteobacteria bacterium | reverse complement strand
CAGTTGATCACTTCTTTGATGAGGTGATGGTCATGGCGGAAGACGAAAAGGTGAGGAAAAACCGTCTGGGACTTCTCCAGAAATTACGACAACAATTCCTTGAAGTTGCTGATTTCTCGCTCCTACAATAGTAATACTGCTTAATGGAGTTCAGTTATGGCTTCTTTCGTTATTCTCGATCGTGATGGTGTCATCAACCAGGACTCGATGGACTATATCAAGTCCGCCGATGAATGGATGCCGATTTCGGGATCCCTCGAAGCTATCGCGCTACTTACGTCCAACAATATCGATGTCTATATCGCCACCAACCAGGCGGGTATCGCTCGAGGTAAATTGACACTCAATGCTCTAGATCGCATTCACGAAAAGCTGGTTCATGAAGTTGAAGCAGCAGGTGGCAGGATCGTTGATATCAAATTTTGTCCGCACCATCCAGACGAGAATTGCTGGTGTCGTAAACCAAACCCTGGGTTGTTGGAAGACCTGGCAACCACCCACCAATTGAATCTAGAGGAAGGTTACTATGTCGGTGACTCACTAAAAGATCTTAGAGCAGCTGCGTCAGCTGGCTGCAAGGGTATCCTGGTGCTGACTGGAAACGGCACCGAGACTCAGCAACTACGTCCGCACCATGAATACATTTTCAGTGACCTGCTCGCGTTCGCGCAGGACATGACGTCCTGATATCAAATTGCAGTTATCACACGCTACACGTCAAGGTTAGCAACGGCTAGCGCATTTTGCTCAATAAACTCCCGTCGCGGTTCAACCTGGTCACCCATTAAGGTTGTAAACACCTGGTCCGCCGCAATCGCATCTTCAATAGTCACCCGTAGCATTGTTCTGCTGCTGGGATCCATAGTCGTTTCCCAAAGCTGATCAGGATTCATCTCACCAAGTCCTTTGTATCTTTGGCGAGTCTGTCCCCTTAGTGCTTCCGTTTGCAACCATCCCAGCGCCTCAGCGAGCCCAGGCACGTTTTCAGATTTTTCACCTTTTCGGACCTGCCCGTTTTCGTGCAAAAGGTCAGTGGTTCGTTCCTGGAAACCTGCAAAGGCCTCGTAGTCAGCCGACGCAAAGTAATCCCGATTAAGCACATAATGACGCCTCACTCCGTTTCGTACAGTAGTTACGTGCGGGTAATAAAGGTGCCTGTCTCTGTCTTCCTGAACCGTAACTTCATATTGAATTCGTGGGGTATTGAAAAATGAAAGTTTGGTTTCCAGTTTTTCGGTCCACGCCTGTACTACCGTCTCCTCTTTTAACTGTTCCGATTTGAGCCGGGGAAGGTAGATCATCTCTCCAAGCACTGGAAGAGGATATACCCGGTCCAATCGCTTCATCATGGTTTGAATTGTGTAGTAGCGCTCGGCGAGGTCTCGCAGCTCTCCACCACTCACCACTTCACCATTGCCTCGATCAAGACTGGCATCCTCAAGAGCCACTTCCAGAAGGTATCGAGTTAACTCACCTTCATCCTTAATGTATCGCTCTGATTTACCACGCTTCATTTTGTACAAAGGGGGCTGCGCAATCAGCAGATGTCCACGCTCGATGAGTTCAGGCATATGTCTGAAGAAAAAGGTAAGAAGCAGCGTACGGATATGTGCGCCGTCAACATCAGCATCCGTCATGATGATAATTCTGTGGTACCTGAGTTTGTCCGGGTCGAATTCATCTCTTCCTATTCCGCACCCCAGTGCCGTAATCAGTGTTCCCACCTCGACAGACGACAACATCTTATCGAACCTGGCCTTCTCGACATTCAGAATCTTGCCCTTAAGCGGCAATATCGCCTGGTTTTTCCTGTCCCGACCTTGCTTAGCAGAGCCCCCGGCAGAATCACCCTCCACCAGGTAAATCTCCGAGTTAGCAGGATCTTTCTCCTGGCAATCTGCCAATTTCCCGGGCAACCCCGCGATATCAAGCGCCCCTTTACGCCGAGTCATCTCTCTTGCCTTACGGGCTGCTTCACGGGCCCTGGCGGCATCAATCATCTTTTGCACAATGGCTTTCGCTTCCTGCGGTTTCTCAAGCAAATACTCTGAAAAATAACTCCCCATTTCCTGCTCTACGGCTGTCTTTACCTCTGAAGACACCAGTTTTTCCTTGGTTTGAGAGGAAAACTTGGGATCTGGTACCTTCACGGAAATAATCGCGGTTAACCCTTCACGGGCATCATCCCCTGTTGCATTGATATCAGACTTCTTTGCGAACCCTTCACGCTCGATATAATTATTGAGACTTCTGGTCAGCGCACCTCTAAAACCAGCGAGGTGAGTACCGCCATCACCCTGAGGAATATTATTGGTATATGCCAATACGGTTTCCTGATAAGAATCGTTCCATTGAAGCGCAACCTCTACGCCTGTCCCATCTTCCCGGTCTACTGCAAAATGAAAAATGTCATTGATCGGCGTCTTGTTGGTGTTCAGAAATTCGACAAAAGTTCGTAGCCCACCGTCATAATTAAATTTTTCGTGCTTACCGCTGCGCTCATCGGTCAACTGGATCGACACTCCTGAATTCAGGAACGACAGCTCCCTAAGCCTTTTCGCCAGGATGTCGTAATGAAACTCTATATTGCTAAAGGTCTCGGGTGATGGCTTGAATCGGCAACTGGTACCCGTTGCGTTGGTTTCACCAACAACCTGGAGTGGAAAAGCGGGCACACCATCGTGATAGGTCTGTTCCCATATCTTACCTTCACGCCAAATCGTCAGGTTGAGTTCAGACGACAAGGCGTTAACTACCGATATACCAACACCGTGGAGACCACCGGACACCTTATAGTTGCTGTCATCGAACTTTCCGCCCGCGTGCAGGACCGTCATAATGACTTCCGCAGCTGACTTGCCCTCTTCCTCGTGGATATCGGTGGGTATTCCCCGTCCATCGTCAGAAACAGTAATGGACTCGTCCGGGTGAATCAAAACCCTGATGTCCGAGCAATGCCCCTCCAGCGCCTCGTCAATGGAGTTATCGACTAACTCCTGGACCATATGGTGCAAACCGGTTCCATCATCGGTATCACCGATATACATACCCGGCCTCTTTCTAACCGCATCCAGGCCCTTTAGAACCTTAATGCTGGAGGAGTCGTAAGATTTACTATCTGTCATTTAATGCTCCTGTACTTCTACTTCACCATGTTTCACGTGAAACAAGCGGCCATACTGATTCTTACAGGCGGCCAGCAGAGGCTTTTCCTCTACGCCAGTAAGCAGTACCTGTTGTCCTGTTTCTACAAGAAACTTGCATACCCTACTTCGATGCTCTTCATCGAACTCGGACGATAAATCATCGACCAGGTAGAGTGTTCCCCTGCCGCCTCCTGATGTGCCAGTATCGCTAGCCAGCGAGCCCTGCGCCAAAATCATCGCCCAAACAAGCGATTTGAGCTCACCTCGCGAACAGACTTTGGCAGCTGGCTGTCCTGATACGGTTATTCTAACATCTGCGCGCTGAAATCCCTTCTGTGTAAAGCCTCTTTTTTGATCAAGATCAGCCTCTTTTAAGTAAATATCCATAAGATCAGCCTCCCGGTGCCAACCCCGGTAGTAATCGAACGTCACATCATCAATGCCCGCCAGTTGCTGAACGATTTCGGTAAACAAGGGCCGGTATAATTCAACATACTGCGTCCTTTGCAGGTCTATTTGGTTCGCATAGGTCGCCAGACGATCAGACCAGGTTTCCAATTCCTTGACGCTCCCGGTCTCAGAATTAGCAGCATATCGCCTGAGTAGCATATTGCGTTGGCGAAGGCAGCGATTAGCCTCCTCCCAATTCACCGGAAAATCGATGGATGAAGTGCCTGTTGCCGTAAAGCTGGAATTCGATAAATCAGAATCCACTCGCCCTGGTTTCACGTGAAACAATCCCCAGTTCAGGAACCGGCGGCGTAGTGTTGGCGAACCTATCAGCAAGTCCACAGAATGCGGCCCCAAAATCAACGTCGGCAGCAGTCTTGCCAGCTCGGAGGACTTCTTCGTTGTTTCACTATTGATTTTTATTTCCCGGCTACCGCCAAGATTGCGACTGATGCCAATATGATGCTCCATACTCCCTGACTGTACTTTCCCGCGCAAAAGACAATCCTGGGCTCCACGCTGGATAACAGGGTCAAGGCCTGTGTCACGAAAGGACCTGGCGGTAGAAAGAAAATAGCTGGATTCGAGGAGACTGGTCTTGCCACTCCCATTGTCACCGAAAAGGAGGTTTAAGCCAGGGTCAAGATCTACCGAGATATGGGTGAGGTTTCTGAAATGCCTGGCTTCGAGCCATTTCAGGCTCATAACTTCATAGGCATGACTACGTAGACGGCATCTTCACGTTCCGGGTCTTCCAGGACGGCACTGCTGTTAGCATCGTGCAGGGTCAACCTGACTTTGTCGTTACCAATAACACCAAGAACGTCCTGTAAGTAACTAACATTGAAGCCTACTTCAAGACTATCTCCCTGATAATCAACAGACACCGTTTCTTCCGCCTCCTCTTGTTCCGGATTATTGGCAGAAAGCTGTAGTTGACCCGTTGAAATCGACACACGGATACCACGGAACTTTTCATTAGACAGAATAGCCGTGCGACTTAGCGCCTGTCGAAGCTCCTGCTTATCCGCAAGAACGACCTTGTCTCCATCCTTCGGTATCACCCTGTCATAGTCCGGGAACTTGCCATCCACCAGTTTGGTAGTCAACGTAAACATAGAGGACGTCACACAGAGATGACTATTGCCAATTGAAACGGCTACCCTATCCTCCACTTCCTGGAGCAGGCGCTGGATCTCAATGACGCCTTTGCGTGGCACAATGACCTGCTTTGTTGGCCCTTCAATACCCTCCTGCTCCACATCACTCATTGCCAATCGATGCCCATCGGTTGCTACCGCACGGACGTGGTTGTTTCCGAGCTCTATTAGCGTCCCATTAAGAAAGTAACGAACATCCTGCTGCGCCATCGCAAAGGCCGTCTGGTCGAGCAGTTTTTTAAAGGACTTACTGTCCAGCTCCGCTGTCATTTCAGGACTAGATTGATCCACTGAAGGAAAATCAACGGCCGGTAGTGTCGATAGGGTTGACCTAAATCTACCGGACCGTATTTGCAACCGGTTTTCATTCAGCGAGAACTCGATATCTGCCTTTTCGGGTATTTCACGACAGATGTCGACTAACTTTCGCGCCGGCACGGTGATTTCACCATCTTCTGGCGTAACGACCTCCAGCCGCCCGATCAGCTCTACTTCCAGATCGGTACCAGTCATGGACAGCTGGTTACCACTGACCTGTACCAATAAGTTCGATAATACTGGCAATGTTTGTCGTCGTTCTACGACGCCCGCAACCTGCTGAAGCGGCTTCAGCAATAGCTCACGGTTAACTGAAAACTTCATACTCTTATTCCACCGTATCTAACAAGTAAGCAAGCGCTCACTATCTAATGTATCTCGTTACAACACCATCGGACTAATCACATACAACGACTCAGCTTCATCCAGGTCTTCCAATAGACAGGCGCTACCCTGGTCGCTAAACGTCATCCTGACTTTATCCCCCTTCATGGCTGATAGCGCCTCAATCAGGTAACTAACGTTGAAGCCAATGTCGAGGCTGTCTCCTTCATATTCTACCGTAACAGTTTCCTCTGCCTCTTCCTGTAGCGGGTTGTTGGCGTGCATATCCAACTTCCCGGGACGCAACATCAACCTGACGTTCCTGTATAGCTCATTCGACAAAATCGCTGTCCTGGATAGCGCTTCCTTCAATAATTGCCGATCAGCAATGACTACTTTATCACCGCCACTCGGGATCGCCCGTGAGTAATCCGGATAAGTTGCGTCAATCAGCTTTGTGATCAGCCTAACATTGCCACGGTCTACCTGCATATGATTCGCTGTGAAATTAAGCGTAACCGGTTCTCCCGAATCTTCATCGAGAACCCGGACCAACTCTGCCACGCCCTTTCTTGGAATGATGAACTGGTGACTACCCTGGGCACCCGTACTGACAAAACTCGTCGCAAGTCTTTGCCCATTGGTCGCAACAAACCTCACTACTCCATCCAGGACTTCCAACAGCACGCCGTTGAAAAAGTAGCGAACATCCTGTTGTGCCATCGCAAAACTGGTGCGCCGTAACAGCCTCTTTAGATCCTCAACTGACAGCGCTATCGATACTTCATAGACACCGGTCTCAATATTGGGAAACTCACTAACAGGTAATGTCGCGAGAAACGAATTAAACCGCCCACTATCAACTGCAACGCGGTTGCCCTCGAGGTTAGCAGACATCTCCGCTCCATCGGGAAGGCTCTTGCAGATATCCAACAGTTTCCGCGCAGGCACAGTCACCTCACCAGGAGAATCAACTACAACATCAGTAATCACTACTGTAAGTTCAACTTCCTGGTCAGTACCTGTAATGACCAACCTATCTTCTTCGAGATTAAGCAGGAGGTTCGCGAGAACCGGGCTCGTTTGACGACGCTCCACCACACCGCTGGTAAGCTGTAGTGGATCGAGCAGTTTTTCTCTAGCAATCGTAAATTTCATTCGACATCCAATGACATCAACCGGTTCAAAACTTCATCAAAGCCGCGCTCAGGAAGTTAACAAACGTAGGAGATTATTGTAATCCTCCCTGATGTCCCGGTTACTTTCCTTAAGTTCCTCGATCTTGCGACACGCGTGAAGGACCGTAGTGTGATCCCTGCCACCAAAGGCATTGCCAATTTCCGGCAGACTGTGATTAGTCAGCTCTTTTGCCAATGCCATGGCAACCTGCCTTGGTCTCGCGATTGATCGGGTTCGTGTTTTTGAGTGAAGGTCACCAAGGCGAATTTTATAATAGTCAGCAACTGTTTTCTGTATGTTATCCACTCCGATCTGCCGATCCTGGATCGCCAGCAAGTCCCGGAGCGACTCCCGAACCTGCTCGTTGCTAATTGCTTCGCCTGTAAAGTTTGAGTTGGCAATAACACGCTTCAATGCGCCTTCCAGCTCCCTCACGTTTGATCTAATTCTTTCCGCTATGAAAAAGGCTGATTCGCTCGGCAGGTGCACCTGATCGATCTCTGCTTTCTTCAGTAGAATCGCTACCCGGGTTTCCAGATCGGGTGGCTCAACCGGAGCAGTCATACCCCAGACAAACCGACTCTCCAGACGGGGTTCCAGCCCCTCAATCTCCTTCGGATAGCGGTCGCAGGTCAACACAATTTGGCTTCCGTCTTCTTGTAACCTATTGAAAACATGGAAGAATTCCTCCTGAGTTTTCATTCCCTTTGCCAGAAACTGAATATCATCCATCAAGAGCACGTCGACAGACCGGTAGTATTGCGTGAAATCACCCATGGTACCGTGCTCGATGGCCCTAACCATGTCTTCCATAAATCGCTGCGAGTACATGTAAGCCACCTTCAAATTCGGGTGACGATCGGCGATGGAATTACCCACCGCATGCATCAGGTGAGTCTTGCCGAGCCCAACTCCTCCATAGAGCAACAGCGGGTTATATGAAGAGCCACCAATATTCTCTGAAACCTGCAGTGCAGCTGCTCTGGCTATTTGATTAGAACGACCTTCCACAAAGGTATCAAACGTAAACGCTTTATTGAGATCCAACAGCGGATAGAAACGCTCCCGCGCCGCAAAGGTGTTAGATGCTTCGGATTTTCCCTCAACCAGCCTACCACTACTGCCAATCTCCAGCGCTACAGACCCTGAACCATTTTCTGATAGCAGTTCCCGAATTCTATCCAGGAACTGAGTGTTAACCTGATCCTTGATATACCTGTTTGGCGCCAGTAACTTAACGTTGTCATCATCGCCAACCGCCTGCAATGGCCTTATCCAGGTATTAAATTGCTGAGAAGATAGTTCATCTTCAAGCTTATCAAGACACTTCTGCCAAGTTTTGGCCCCCACAATACCCCCATAATAGCTATGCTAATTATTGTTCGTGTTTCTTGCTTTGCTTGGATTTTCTCTACCGAGATGAACTGGTTCAGTGGTAAATCGAGGCACCTGATAATGCTTGAAGCACGAAAGGATAGTAACTTGATTTCACCATTCAAGCCAAGCAAATGATGTAAAAAAAATCCCGAAAAGTATTTATTTTTCAGTTATTTATGCACAAACGCACTGCCTAACCGGTGGTTAACCTGTGGATAAGCTGTGGGTTAAACCCACCCCCTTAGTAAACCTGTTGGGTCTGTGGATAAGTCTCCTATTTACCACCAGTTTTTACACAGGCTACCCAGTGTTAAGACACCGGATAACACGGTAGTTATTAAGCTTATAAACCATTGATATCCAAACATAATGCCTACTTACACACAGGAAAGCGGCCTATAATAAAAATAGTAATAATAAATTATATATATATAAGAATTTTATTTATAAGAAATACACTGATTTTCAGAAACCCCCATAAACATGGAATTGACCTAACCCCACATCTTCTTTAGAATCGCGCTCCTTTTCGACATCGAATTACCGGGTAATTATCATGAAGCGAACATTCCAACCCAGCGTTCTTAAAATGAAAAGAACCCATGGCTTCCGCGCCAGGATGGCCACCAAGGGTGGACGTCTGGTTATAAAAAGGCGCAGAGCTAAAGGCCGTAAAATACTTTCCGCCTGATACAGGGCCCTTGCGCTAACCCGACTGGCCTTTGAGGCGAGTGCCATCGCTATCCAAAAACAGCTGAATCAGAGCTTCCCTTTAAGTCATCGACTGGCACATTCCTATGAATTTGATGCAGTGTTTGACAACAACGAAGCTCGAATTAGCTCTGCTTCGTTGTTGCTTCTTGCAAAGCAAAACACCCGGGGATTTAATCGCCTGGGCATGATCGTAAGCAAAAAGAGTATTCCTGGGTCGGTTCAGCGCAGTAAAGTTAAGCGCAGAATCAGGGAAACATTTCGCAAGATTGCGCCAGAACACGAATTAGGATGGGATATCGTGGTGTTGACACGGCCAAAACTCAATGCCGAAGTGGATCTTACAGGGCATCTACAAAATTCCTTTACGTCCCTCGCTGAGAAACTTAGGTAATTACGTAAGATATGAAACGAGCTTTAGTGTCACTCATTCGATTCTACCAATTGACGATCAGTGTCTTTCTTGGACCACGTTGTCGTTTTCATCCCTCTTGTTCTGCCTACAGTACAGAAGCCATAGAGTCTCACGGCGTGATTAGAGGCCTGGGAATGACAGCAGTTCGAGTCGGTAAATGTCACCCTTTTCATCCTGGTGGATATGACCCTGTACCCACTGACCAGCAACCCAGTACAGTTGAAGAGGGAATTTAAATGGATATTCAACGCGTACTAATCCTGTTGGGCCTGGCAGTGACCTCCTACATGCTTATTCTGGCGTGGAACGAAGACTATTATCAGGGCTCGACCCAAACGCCAGCTGAGTCAGTCGTTAGCAACGAGCCATCTTCATTCGGAGACATACTGCCGACAATTTCCGAATCAACCCAGGTGGGTCAAGCAGATATCGTTCCCTCTCTGGAAGGCGAAGATATAGCGCCAAAAATAGCGGAGGTTCAGGTACCCAGAAATCTTGTGACGGTCACGACCGATGTGCTGGTCGTCAAGATCGATACCCTGGGCGGTGATATTGTTAGTGTGGCCCTACCGAAGTATCCGGCGCAGTTAGAAACGCCTGACGTTCCTTTTGTCCTGGTAGACCCCAAGAATTTATATGTTGCGCAGAGTGGACTCATTGGCCCGAGCGGCACAGATAAACAAGGGTTTAGGCCGACTTTCACCGCCGACAGTACTTCTTTTGAAATGGGTAACGCACCGGAGCTGTCTGTTACCTTGACCACAGTCCAACAGGATGGCAGCAGGATTCTTAAAAGTTACCACTTTACGCGTGGGGAATACCTGATTGATGTGGACTACCACATCACTAATTTGGGTCCTGATCCCTGGAAAGGTGGACTATTCGCGCAAATCAAGCGGGACGGCCAGAGCCCTGCGTCTACATCAGAAAATGTGATGGGAATGCAGCCTTACGTTGGCGGTGCCACCCGTTCAGAGGAGGAGTTATATAGGAAGCTGGAATTTGATGACATCGAGGAGGAAAGCTACAAGCTGACTCTTGATGAGGGTTATATCGCCATGGTACAGCACTACTTCGTGAGTGCCTGGGTGCCCCGTGAGGTTATTGGAAATACCTACCGTAGCCGAAAATTAAAAGATCAGGATATTTATCTATTTGGGCTCACCACACCTCCGGTCACGATAGCCCCGGGAGAGACAGGGACCATTGGAGCCAGCTTTTATGCCGGGCCGAAAGACCAGTACAGACTTGAAGAGATAGCAACGGGGCTTGAGCTAACAACTGATTACGGCTTTCTCTGGTGGCTGGCCCAACCTCTGTTTTTCATGCTTACGGGCATTCATTCGTTTGTTGGGAACTGGGGTCTTGCAATTATTGGCCTCACGATAATCGTTAAATCCTGCCTTTACCCCTTATCGGCAGCGAGCTTCAGGTCGATGGCAAAGATGCGTAAGCTCCAGCCTGAAATGGCCCGCCTGAAAGAACGTTTTGGTGATGATCGCCAGCAATTCTCCCAGGCAATGATGGAATTGTACAAGAAAGAGGGAGCGAACCCGTTGGGTGGTTGCTTGCCTATTTTGTTGCAGATGCCAGTGTTTCTTGCCCTTTACTGGACGCTGATGGAAAGTGTTGAGCTGCGCCAGGCACCTTTCTTTTTGTGGATCTATGACCTGTCAGCGATGGACCCGTACTTTATCCTCCCGATATTGATGGGTATCTCCATGTTCTTGACGCAACGAATGCAGCCGGAACCACCTGACCCCGTGCAGGCAAAGGTTTTCAAGTTCATGCCTATTATGTTTACCTTCTTTTTCTTGTGGTTTCCATCCGGTCTTGTTCTGTACTGGCTTGTTAACAATATCTTGTCGATCCTTCAGCAAGTTTATGTGACCAGACAGTTAGACAAAGCTTCCTGACAACGATCGCTGTTACCCCCTAAATAGATGCCTTATATCAAAGACACGATAGCTGCCAGGGCAACTGCTCCAGGCAGAGGTGGTATCGGTATCATTCGTGTTTCTGGTCCCGGTGTAAAAGAGATTAGTCGTCAGATCCTGGGAGAGATACCCGAGCCACGGCTGGCGACCTATTCGGATTTTAGCGACGACGAAGATGTTATTGACCAAGGGATAGCGCTCTATTTCAACTCACCCGGTTCGTTTACAGGCGAGGACGTGCTTGAACTGCAAGCTCACGGTGGGCCGGTCGTGCTCGAAATGCTCCTCAATAGAGTTATTAGTTTAGGCGCAAGAATAGCGGCACCGGGTGAGTTTAGTCAGCGAGCCTACCTGAATGACAAAATGGACCTGGCCCAGGCAGAAGCAATAGCAGACCTGATCAACAGCAGTACAGAGGCTGCAGCAAGGGGTGCGGTACGTTCGCTGCAGGGTGAATTTTCTACCAGGATTAACCACCTTGTCGCCAAAGTTATAGAGCTGCGTATTTTTGTTGAAGCATCAATTGATTTTCCAGAGGAAGAAATAGACTTCCTTTCTGACGAAAGAATAGAGGTACAGCTGGCTGAAGTGCACCAGGAACTGGATAAGGTCCTGGATGAAACCAGCCACGGTGCTCTTTTGGTTGAAGGTGCTTCTGTCGTTCTAATGGGCAAGCCGAACGCAGGAAAATCGAGCTTGATGAATCTTCTTACAGGAAGAGAAACATCGATAGTGACAGATATTCCAGGTACCACGCGGGATGTCGTTAACGAAACCCTGCAGCTGGACGGAATACCATTGCAGCTTGTTGACACTGCAGGGATAAGAGAAAGCCTGGATGAAATCGAGGCAGAGGGAGTCAAACGGGCACTGGCGGCGGGAGAGGAAGCAGACCTGGTCATTGCGGTGGTAGATGCCAGCGAGCCAGATGCAATGAAACAGGCCGAATCGCTGCTGGAAGATCGACGAACGGTGGTTGTCTTCAATAAAATTGACCTTGTCGCCGATACAGACCTGTTAATCGATGGAATACAGATGTCTGCCAAGACTGGTTTGGGGTTGCAGAGCCTTAAAGATCAACTAAAGAAAACACTGGGACTTTCGCTAAATGTGTCGTCCGGGTTCACGGCCAGGACTCGACATATTGTTGCCCTTGGCTACGCAAGAGACGCTCTTGTTGCGGCCAGAAGTCTGTTGGTAGAACAGCGAGCCGGGGAGCTCGTGGCCGAGGAGCTAAGGGTTTGCCAGCAGAATCTTTCAGAAATAACCGGGGTGTTTACGGCGGACGACCTGCTGGGCGAGATATTTGGCAGTTTTTGCATAGGAAAGTAGAATAATGAGGGGCGTGACTTTGGTAGAGCCTTCCGTATACTTCCCGTCCCGTCATTCTCTATAAGACATTCCCCCCTCGAAGGGCAGAGATCGTGAGTAACCAGACCCGTTTTGATGTAATAGTTGTTGGTGGCGGTCATGCCGGAACCGAGGCTGCCCTCGCGTCTGCGCGAGCAGGTGCAGCGACACTATTGCTGACTCAGAACATCGAAACGCTTGGTCAGATGTCTTGTAATCCAGCAATTGGCGGGATTGGCAAAAGTCATTTGGTCAAAGAAATAGATGCTCTGGGCGGTGCAATGGCCATTGCCGCTGATCACGCGGGTATTCACTTCAGAATATTGAATTCCAGAAAAGGCCCGGCTGTCAGGGCTACCCGGGCCCAGGCCGATCGCCAGTTATACAGGGTGGCCATCCGGCAAATTCTTGAAAACCAGCCAGGATTATCACTTTTCCAACAATCGGTTGACGATCTGCACATTGAAAATGGGCGTGTCACCGGTGTACTCACCAATATGGGGCTTTCGTTCCATGCACCTACGGTCGTACTGACCGTCGGAACATTTTTGGGGGGCTTGATCCATGTAGGTATGGACAAACAAGCCGGTGGTCGAGCCGGTGATGCGCCGTCCAACGCTCTGGCAGACAGACTGCGAGAATTACCCTTCACGGTAGATCGGTTAAAAACAGGAACCCCGCCAAGGATTGATGGCAGATCAGTCGATTTTAGCGATCTGGAAGAACAGCCCGGTGATGAACCAAGGCCGATGATGTCTTATCTGTCTACCCTGGCGGATCACCCGAGACAGGTTTCCTGTCATATCACCCACACGAGTGAACAAACCCACGATATTATTCGTGGCGGATTGGACCGTTCTCCCCTGTATTCCGGAGAAATAGAAGGCGTAGGGCCTCGTTATTGTCCATCGATTGAGGACAAGGTTGTTAGATTTTCGGATAAGAATTCCCACCAGATATTTATCGAGCCAGAAGGGCTGGGTACCCATGAACTCTATCCGAACGGTATCAGTACCAGTTTGCCCTATGATGTTCAGGTCAATCTGGTT
>JABJED010000403.1 GCA_018665025.1 Gammaproteobacteria bacterium | reverse complement strand
GGAAACCAATGCCCGGAAACCAATGACAGGACCATCCCCAGCGCATAACTGCGGCTGTTCGATGTATCGCTGCCGGTCCCAAACCGCTTTATCTTGATCCAATTGCTCACAGCAGAATGGCAAGTATAAAGCGTGTTTTTCCAGGAATACAAAAGTATCTTCATCAGGCATGTTTAGAATAGATCCTGGCGGAGGCTTCTGGTCAGCCATCGCCGCGCTGGCAGGCTGTGTCGTGGGGACCATGGAACCACTTCTTACCTACGCACTTAAGGCCCAAAAAATTTTTTAGCGGGTTACGCTGTACTCGCTTATTGGTAGTGAATTTTCTCAACGAGGTCAGATCAATGAAAAAATTTCTTGTTACAGTTGGTATTACCATTCTTGGAATTTCCGCGGCGATCGCAGCGGACCGTGAAGGCACCGTGTTGCCAGCAAAACTCAGCAAGTCAGATATCTCAGGCACGATATTCGAGCGCTCGGATATGCTTGAATCAAAACACAAAGACGGTCACGTTACGCTTGATGTCACGACATTATTGAGCAGCGACAAGAAGTTTGCCTCTGGCATGTATCGTTCCGGTAAAACTCGTTTCGAGATCAAGGAGCCATACGGTGTTGATGAATTCATGTTTTTTCTCGAAGGCGGCGTTACATTGACTTCAGCGGATGGCTCCGTGCAGGTTATCAACGTTGGTGAAGGGGTAACGGTGCCCAAAGAATGGATCGGCGTTTGGGATACTGACGGCTATACCAAGATTTGGGTAATCTATTCTGAGGATGGCTCCGGGTTGTAACCGGGTGACGCCGAAACGGGGCACGAAGATCCATCGAGCGCTGATCAGCGCTGTTGCCTTCGGTTGATGCTAGCGTAGTGATATCAGGACAGGAATTGCCATATGAAAACCATCTACAGCGAACAGCACCGGTTGCGGGACGCCAAAACAGAGCTCTACGGTGGGGAACTTGTCCAACCCTTTGAGCGACCATCGCGTGCCGACATCATCCTCAAGGCGTTAGTTGAGTCCGGGTTGGGTGAGATTAGCGATCCGGACATGTTTTCCCTGGATCCGGTCTTGGCTGTGCACGATGCGGATTTCGTGGCATTCCTGGAGACCGTCTGGAAGGAATGGCAGAAAAAAGGTTACGCCGGAGAGGTAATCGCCAACGTCTGGCCTGCCAGACGCATGCAATGTCGGGTACCCCGCGACATCGAAGGCAAGGTGGGGTACTACGCGCTTGCAGCGGAGACGTCGATCTCTGAGGGCACCTGGCAAGCGGCGCTGGCTGCTAAAGATGTTGCACTAACCGGAGCAACGGACTTGTTGAAGGGAGACAGCGGTATCTTTTCTCTGTGTCGGCCGCCCGGCCACCACGCCGCCCGCGACATGTTTGGCGGCTACTGCTTTTTAAATAACGCCGCCATTGCAGCGCAGCATTTATGCGCTAACGGCGCCGGGCGAGTGGCTGTTCTGGACATAGATTTTCATCACGGCAACGGGACACAGGATATATTTTACGACCGCGATGATGTGCTTTTCTGTTCCTTGCACGGAGATCCCGAAGATGCATTTCCACATTTTCTCGGGTATGCCGATGAGACGGGATCCGGTGCAGGTATCGGCTATAACCGAAACTATCCCATGGCTCCGGGTACGCAGTTCGCGCAGTGGCGGGATTCATTGTCGGATGCCCTGGAACACATCGGGCAGTTCTCGCCGCGGTTTCTGGTGGTGTCTCTTGGGGTGGATGCCTTTGAGAATGATCCGATTAGTTTTTTCAAATTGACTACAGACGATTTTCTCACCACCGGGGAGATGATCGGTAGTCTGAATATCCCAACATTGTTTGTTATGGAGGGGGGATACGATATTGATGAAATTGGCGTCAATGTGGTGAATGTGTTGACGGGCTTTGAGGGGTAGCAACATATGTGCCGGCCAATTTCTATGTTGATTATGATCAACACGGCAGCTAAAGAATCTATGCTTTCCGGAACAGGGGCGGTATTGCTTCGTCCCTCGGCTTACCTTCACTGCTAAATAGTTGGTCCACTCAGGTTATGGATATCATGGTCGACCAGACCTACCCTGGTGGTAGACTCATCTACAATAGGACGCTCGACGACTGAGGATTTATTAGTGGCGGAAAAGCTGAAGATTTCACGGCGCGATTTTCTGGGTGGCGCGGCGCTGAGCCTTGCCGCTGGCACCGCATTGTCACCTCTGGAATTGTTCGCAAAAAGCCAGTCATTCTATCCACCGTCTCTTACTGGAATGCGCGGCAGCCACGCCGGATCCTTTGAAATTTCGCATGCCGTATCCTGGGGAGGAGCGCGTTTCCCCGCGCCCAAGCAACGTACGGATGATTTGTACGACCTTGTCATTGTCGGCGGCGGCGTGTCCGGCTTGTCAGCCGCGCTGCTCTATCAGCAGCGCGCAGGCGCGGATAAAAAGATTCTGATTCTGGATAATCATGACGACTTTGGTGGCCACGCCAAGCGTAATGAATTTGATGTCGATGGCAAAAAACTTATTTGTTATGGCGGCAGTCAGTCTATCGATGGTCCGGGCAACTATTCAAAAGCATCAACCGGTGTATTGCGCGACATTGGGATCAACACGGATCCATTCTACGAATACTTCGATCAGGATTATTTCAAGAAGCGTGATCTTGGCAGCTCGTTGTATTTTCCATCGGAGGTCTACGGAAAGGACGTTTTGACAGACAATGTGTTTGGCAACTGGTTCGACAGCGACGGATCGCTCAACCAGGAGAAAGTCATTGCCGGTTATCCGATTTCCCCTGAGGCAAAAGCAGCGACGCTCAAGCTGTTGGCAAGTGACACGGACTACCTGCCTGACCTCGGTCATGACGAGAAGGTCAAGCATCTCCTCAGCATGAGTTACACCGACTTTGTTCACAACTACACAGGCACACCAAAGGAAGTTACCGACATTTTTCGCGACACGCCTCGCGGGATTTGGGGTGTGGGTTGGGATGCCTGCAGCGCAATGGAGGGGGCTCGATGGTCAAACCCGGGTACCCAAAATTTGGGGCTGACCTCGGAAGATCGTGGGTGGTTGGCGGATCGCGATGAGCCCTATATATTCCATTTTCCGGATGGCAATGCCGGGGTTGCCCGATCGCTGGTCAGAAAGCTGATTCCGGAGGCGATACCTGGTTCGACAATGGAAGATCTGGTGTTGGCTACCGTTGACTACGATCTCCTTGATATCCCTGGCTCGAATGTACGCATTCGGCTCAACAGCACCGGCGTCAATATGCGCAATACACCAGACGGCAAGGCAGTCGATATCACCTACGTCAATAGCAATAAAACACATAATGTGCGCGGCAAACATGTGATCTACGCAGGCTATCTGGGAATGCTGCCTCACATCTGTAACGAATTGACTGACAAGCAAACTGTGGCGATAAACTCAGTGACAAAAGTACCGCTGGTGTACATCAGCATTGCATTGCGCAACTGGCAGGCCTTCGACAATCTGGGGATCCGGCAGGTGAATGTCGCGCAACCATCGTTGATGCATTCTTTTGGTATGGATTTCCCTGTCAGCATGGGTGGCTACAACTTCACCAGCAGCCCTGATCAGCCGACCGTCATTCATGGTACCTACGTTCCCGCGCGGCCGGACAGCGGCATGAGTTCGTTAGAGCAGCACAAGGCTGGTCGACGAGACTTGTATGAAATGAGTTTCGATAATTTTGAGCAAAAAATCGTCTCGCAAATGAGCGGCGCACTCGGCGGTGGCGGTTTTGATGCCGGGCGTGATATTGCGGCCATCACTGTGAATCGATGGCCACATGGTTACGCCTATGAGTACAATGATTTGTGGGACGACCCAAGCTTCGGTCGTTACAAGGGTCCCCATATCGATGGGCGGGCGCAGGTAGGGCGCATATCCATCGCAAACTCCGATGCAAGCGCTTACGCTTATATCGATGGTGCAATTGACGCAGCTGACCGGGCTGTCACCGAACAATTATAACGGTGGCACCGGCTCAGCCATCCTCGCGCTCTATCTGGTACCGGCCTTATTCAACGACATCACGAATAGCGTTTCAGCTTCTCAGTCTGAACCATTGGACACACCGATCTTAGCCGCCGGCTCAAAGGTCAGTTGATCACCTAAATAAAGCTTGCCTGGTTTCTTCACGGTCATGTAGTTACCAAAGATCAATCCACTGCCAAACTTACCTTCCGTTTTGACGCGAGTTTTTCTCAGAACCTCAAAAATATTGTTCTCCGGTCGGTCGCCGGTTTTCTGATCTGTAGAAATTATTGCGCAACGTTCTGCTGGTGTGACCTGCAATATCTCAACGTTCTCACCCACGACAAAATCCATCTCATCTTCTTCGTAAGCGGCTATGCCATCTATAACAATATTGGATCTAAACCTGTCCATGGGAATAGGCACGTCTAGATCGGCATTAAGCGCTTCTAAAGAAGCGAGGTTTGTTAGCGACAATTCAGAAGCTGCTGTAAATCGTCGTTTAGACTTACCGTGAAGACGGGCCATATCTGGCACCGGGAAGTTGACCGTCCAAGGCTGATTAATCCGAATCAATCGAATAGGCATATCTAAAATGTGAGATATCCACTGCGAAATCTCATCACCCTGATCCGTACCTTCAAATTCGTCTAATACCCATTTTGCGGGTACCGACTTACCCTCGGTTCTTGTTTTGTGGAGAATTGAGCCTTCTGCCTCATGCTTGAAAACGAGCCCTTCACTGGTCTGTTCCACCTGAACCGAAGCGATCTTCGGGTATTGTTTTTGTTCAATCAGGACACCTCCATCGCCAACGAAACTAAATTCGCGGTCACCGACAATGCCTTGTTCTGTAATATCTAACGCCTCGACAGGGCTGCCATTACAACCTTTGACGGGATACACATAGAGCTCTTGTACCGTGACTGTTTTCATATTTAACTATTTCCACATTGCGGAGTAAAAAAATGGCCGAAACTCTCTAACACGCACTCGTGCAAGGAATAATATACCGTTACTTTAAGTGAAATATCACGTTCACTAAAGCGTTTGATCAGGTCATGACATGCTCAGAAGAACAGGGCTATGACATAGTGTTAACGAAACCACGCCCGGCTTAGCACGCAATACTGCTAGAGCAAAGGCTATGCGGTGCGCACATTTCTTTTCGGCGTTTGACTCGCTACGAGTGACTCGCGGGAACCCAAGACGCGTGAAAGCCATGCGGCACACGCTGAGGGATTTTGATCCGCGCCACAGGCTCGTCTTCAAACCGGAGCGCATCAATAATCTGGCATTCACTCGTGCCCAGGTTCTCGTCATAGACAAAACAAATAACATACCCGTCATCTTCCGACTTGGCATTTATTCGAGGCGCAAAAACCGCTTCACCCGATTCCCGACCGTCACCGAACTGATGCACCTGAATCTCACCGGTTTCATTGTCGTATTTCATCTCGCCATCAAAGACCGGCATATCCTGAACACGAAACCTGGCGGCGTAGGTATATCGATTCTTGTGCCCGACCAATTCGTCATGAATTCTCGGAAAGTCGCAATAATATTGTCGATCGATTGGTTTGGAGATGACGTCACCGGTCCCCATATTGAATCGCCACTCATGCAACTGACCCAGTTGGTCCTGCACTTGAGTGTCTTCGCTGGTTTCAATGCCGCCTCTGTTTGAACGGCATGCCTGGAAAACCACCTCATCGCCCTCTTCCCACGCATTCGCCACGTGAAACAAAAAACTTTCTTCAATCTCGAACCACCGTATAGAAGTGTCATCGCCCAATCGAGGCACGATACCTATCCTGCAGCCATTTTGCGGATCCCAGTTTACAAGCCCGCCACCTGACATCATTTTCTCCAGGTCAAATACAAGAGGAAGATCAGGGAAGATCGTATAGTTTTCGGTGATTGCACAATCATGCATCATGACAGGCTTCGGGATTTCAATCTCAGTGGTGTGCCCTGCCGTTCCGTCAACACCAACGACTGAATAGGTCAAAAATGGTGGTGTAATACCATAGCCAAAGGTCATCATCTCTCCGGTTTTAGCATCCACCTTAGGGTGCGCCGTAAAGTTATGCGTCAGCGTGCCCTTAAAGTCGTGTTCGCCTTCCGTCGTCAGTTCCGGCAGCGATATCCGATAGGGTGTACCGCCTTCCATCATTGCGAACAATTGACCTTGGTGGTGAACCATCGCCGTGTTGCCAGTATTTTTATTGCCTGGCATTTCACCACGAGCAATGTACTCACCGAACATATTAAGGCCGGGGTAAATCCACCCACCTTTCTCTCGCTCTTCTCGTAGCCCTGGCGAATCGATAAATCGATTCCGGTAGGTTGCCTTCCCATCTTTGAGATGAACACCATGAATCATCCCATCACCATCAAAGATGTGATACTTAGCCTCATCTGGCACGTAGTAGGGGTTCGGTCCAACTCTTAGGAAATTGCCCTCAACATCGCTGGGGATCTCACCAATCACCTCGAGGTTTTCTGCTGTGATTTCATCATAAACAGGTTCGTTATTTTTTCGCAGGTGCGGGTTGTCGAACTTAACTTCTTCGGCGATGGACATCGTAGCGGTTCCTTTTCTTGGGTTGCCCAAAGCATACTAGGGAAGGCATGGTTAAGTGAACTTTTAACAGCGGATGCTAAAAGTGGCTCGAGCAACTCGCCACTCATTGTGCCTGATTGCGTTATACTCTGGCCGCTTCTACAGAAGAGACCTTACGTCTGCTTCTAATTTCCGATTCATTTAAGGATGCTTGACCATCACCACCCCTTCGATAGAGCCTTCTATTCGCAAGCCCGGTGTTTTTTCAGTACTGTCGATCCCTGAGTTTAGGTGGCTTTTCGTCGGTAATGTCGCTTTTTTCTTTGCTATGCAGGGCCAAATATTGACCCGTAGCATTCTTGCTTGGGACCTAACGGGTTCAGCCCAATCGCTCGCCTACATCAACCTCGTTGTCGCCGTGCCAATGATGTTTGCATCAATGATTGGTGGCGCGATAACCGATCGCGTTGAGAGGCGCCAGCTGGTCATTGTTGGGCAGTGCCTTATTACGGGAAACGAAATTTTTATCTTGATTCTGCTGCTGCTGGGGCAACTAGAGTTTTGGCACCTGCTCTGCACTGCATTTATAGCCGGCTGCGCTTTTCCGTTTATCATGCCTGCAAGGATGGCGATTACTATCAACGTTGTCGGTCACGAGCGCATTCAAAGTGCCATGGCGATTTCAGGCGGTGCCATGAATCTGAGTCGAGTCGCCGGACCTGCGATGGCCGGGATTATCATTGCTCAGTTTTCGATTGTGGCAGCTTACATCGTCTCAACCTTGCTGTACGGTGCAGCCGTAATTTGTATGCTGTTCGTCAAACGCAATATTGCGATTCAACCCGAGGGAGGAAAGCAGCCGCTTCTGGCGGATATCGTTTATGGGTTTCAGTACATCAAAGTCAACAAACCAGTGATGGTTTGTCTTCTCTTTGGCCTGGTACCCATGTTTCTCGCGATGCCGTTTCAAAGTCTATTAGTCATGCTCGTGGAACAAAGCTGGCAAACGGGCGAAACAGGCATCGGTATTCTCATGGGCGCCGGCGGCGTTGGCGGCGTGCTGGGTTCGATCTGGATCGCAAGGCGTGGAGACAAGTCCGAGAGGCTGCAGTTAATGTGTGTAACGGTTATAGGCTTTGCAGTGTTGCTGGGCGTGTTTACCCAGACAAGTATTTTCTACCTTGCGTTGCTGCCCCTTGCCCTGGCGAACCTCTGCGCTAGCGCATTCCAGACCGTCAATAACGCGACAGTTCAAATTTTAGTGGATGATAGTGTCAGGGGGCGAATGAGTAGTTTTATGATGATGTCGTTTGGTCTGACTCCCCTCGGGGTATTTCCTATGGCCATCGCAGCAGACTACTTTGGCGCTGCAAATGCAATACTGGGTGCTTGCATTGCGCTGGTCGTGGTTACAGCCGCGTTTATTGGCCTGAGCAAGACCCTGCGCGAAATCGATAGCACTGTGGAAATTGCGATGGAAAAAGTCCGTACAAAACCCGCTCACGGACAACCAACCGACCAACATTAATCTTCAAACATTACCGGTCACGAAGCGATAACCGGGATAATGAAATCCAACTTTCTTACAATCGTGCTGCTTTCCTTTTACCTACACTTGTGATGCTGGATGTCCTTCTACTCGCCTTACCCCGAATTGAATCGACGCACTCTCACAGATTGAGCTAGACTGGT
>JABJED010000068.1 GCA_018665025.1 Gammaproteobacteria bacterium | reverse complement strand
ATTCTCCCGGGAAAGCCTTTAAAGTGAGGTACTCCCTGTTCGTAATCAAGAAACTCCTCTTCGTCGGAACACAGAACCGCATCGCTCGAGATGAATGCACCCGCAAGATGTTCGCTGGATCTAAGTTCCGGATACCACCAGCCGTGTGGTACTCGTATATGCCCAGACTTCATCGACTCCTGGACCAGTATTTTTGCCGTCACAGCGCCATGCGCTGTCTCCAGCCTGACCCAATCGTGATCCTGGACGTTTTCCCGCGCAGCATCTTCCGGATGCAGAAACAGTTTGGGCGAGGGCGCGCGATCGCGCAGTACCTTGATATTTCTTTGTCCGGTTTGGAAAAAAGAATCCTCCCTGACCCCGGTAAATACTCTGTAAGGGTAGTCATCAGAGATAGCAGGTCCTTCCCGGTGATAGGGCAGCGGGTCAAAGCCGAGATCCTCAAGAATACTTGAGTAAAGCTCGACCTTTCCCGAGGGCGTTGCAAAGCCTCGTTTTTCATACTTTTTGAACTCTGGTTTTGGTGCTTCCATCATTGTCGTATTCGCAAACTCTTCAAAAGTACGCCCGGATCGTGACAGGCGGTAGTCCAATATGTCATCGAGTGTCTGCCACGGGAAATGCTCGGAAAATCCCATGCGATGCGCCAGATCGTGCCAGAATTCATAAGTGCTTGATGCCTCCGGGGGCGGTTCGACGGCTTTTTGAGACAGCGTCAGTCGGGTAGTCCAACTCCAGCTATCGGCGATATGGTTTCTTTCGGTAAACACATCGCCGGGCAAAACATAGTCGGCGAGCATCGCGGTGGGTGTCATAAATATTTCATGCGCAACGATCAGGTCCTGGTTCATCATTCCTTTCAGAATCTGGTGTTGGTTTGGGTAACTCATTAGTGCGTTATTACCTAACGCAAAGAAGGCCTTGATAGGGTAGGGGTCACTGTTTGCCATCGCACGAAAGACGTTGGTCGGGTTGGCCATCTGGCAACCCATCACAATGTCTGCGTAGGGAAAACCCCAGACCTTCTCGGTCTCTTCTTTAAGCATTTCTGCCACGCGGTAGGTAAACACGGGATGATCATCGAACCCTAGCTGTTTGGCTTTTTGCTCATCAGAAAGGACTTCATGCATGCCTATTTCAGATTCAGGAATATAGTTAGGATTGAAGCCACCCAGAGTTTCGCCACCCACAACATCAAGGTTGCCTGTAACGGCTCGCAGTATTGAATGTAGTCGAATCGCCGAGGTGGAAGAAATCTGCTGATCGGTGATTGGGGTCCAGGGGATGACCGCGCCATTAGCGTTAGCGTACATTCGGGCGGCTTCTGCGATAAGCTCACGATCGACGCCGGTGATCTCTTCGACACGTTCAAGTGGGTACTCATCTACGCGCTGGCGCAGTTCTTCGAACCCTGTGCACCAGCTTGCAACAAAATCCTTGTCATAAAGTTCTTCATCAAAAATGACTTTCAGCCAACCCAGACACATCGCCGCATCAGTACCCGTTCGCAGCCGAAGGTGTAGGTCCGCCGTTTCGGCCTGATCGGACACCCGGGGGTCCAGCACGATCACTTTGGCGCCACGACTCCGTGCTGCATTAATCGAATTAAAGATTGGAGTCCATGAGTGCTTGCGAGGGTTGTGTCCAAAAAGCACGATACAGTTAGTGCTGCCCCAGTCTGGCATTGGAAACCAGCCATAGGTCAGTTTGTTGACCGCTGCGGTGTTTCCTGCGCACAGCGCAACGCCACTGATCCAGTTCGGCGAACCCAGGAGGTTCATAAACCGTCGGTCGGTGCTGTGGGTCGACTGCGTATTCCAGCCTGACGTTGAAACCGCGAGTGCCTCAGGACCATGCTCGGCGACCACCTTGCCGAGCCGCTCAGCGATTTCGTCCATTGCCTGCTCATAGGAAATCTCTTCCCATTTGTCTTCACCCCTTTTACCAACTCGCTTCAGCGGTACCTTGAGTCGGTCAGCGTGATTGTGGATATCCGCGGCGGCAATTCCTTTGTAGCAGACATTAGCGGCGAGCATGGGGTTGTCATGGGCAATGACTCGTTTCACTTTCCCATCGGCAACTTCGGTACGCAGCTGACAGCCAATGTCACAGATCGTACAAACAGAATAGGT
>JABJED010000402.1 GCA_018665025.1 Gammaproteobacteria bacterium | reverse complement strand
TTAAGGGCTTTGTGTTTAAGGGCTTTGTGTTTAAGGGCTTTGTGTTTCTCGCAACCAGCCATCCGTTTGCTTGATCGCTTTTTTCTCAAGTTGTAGCAGTAGGTGTAATCCAATTTCTGTAATTTGATAGCGGCGGCGCAGCACGTCCATCATCTCTAGCCATAACAATGCTGTCATCTCGGCGTCTGCCAGCGCTCTATGAAAGGTGCCGGTAACGGGCACTTTGGCGTACTTCACCAAGGTGCCCAGTTTGTGGTTGGGGGCATTTTGGTAGAGGCGTCGGGCGATGCGCATAGAGCACAGGAAAGGTTGCTGACGGGTATAACCCAACTGGTCCAGCTCCATGTCTAGGAACTTGCGGTCGAAACCGGCATTGTGGGCGACCATTACCGAACTATCGATAAAGCGATACAGGTCGGGAAAGACCTCGTCGGGTTGGGGTGCCTGGTCCAGCATATGATTAGTGATACCGGTGTAGTGCTCAATAAAACTGTCGACCTTAAAACCCGGTTGTATCAAGTTCTGGTACTTGTCTGTGATCTTTCCGTTTTCAAGCGCCACGGCGCCGACCTCAATGGCGCGGTCACCACCGTCAGCAGACAAGCCGGTGGTTTCAAAGTCCAGGACGACTATTCTTTCTTGCAAGAGCGTTGCTTCATAGGACTGCGTTATGACGTTATTTCAGACGGAGTGTACGACAATAACTCCAAAACTGCTGAGTATAGTAATCATTAAGCTCGTTGGCTGATGCGACAGCTCCGATTGTTTTTTAAGGCGTATACCAGATAGGTGAAGTATAAGCTCTTTCCTGTGTGATCATCGGCACATCTTCGCTTGGCATTTCGATATTAAAACGGGCGGCGTCGTAAGCAGTCCACCTGGGTGTCGGAATTTCCAGCACGCGCGCGTAATAGACGCTTGGAACTTCCGGGTCAAAGTCTGGGTCGTGCCAGACACCCCTTAGTGCAGGCTCGCCAATAGTATTGGTCCAGGTCGCAGTGGCGATATCGACTGTGTTACCCACAGAAGGAAGCTTACCATCGTGGTCTATCAATCTATCCCCTGACCACACGACGTTATAGACCTTCTCTTGACGTTTGCCTTGTTGATTAACCCAGCCCTTTATTATTTGGATGCGATCAAGGTTACCGGACAAGGGATCGTGAGCGGCAGCAAAGACGAATGATGGACTCTTGCGGTTCTCTTTATGGTCCTTTTCGTCGGCGCCCATGTTATTTCGCCTGAGGTCACCACCCATTGGGACACCTTTTGCGTAACCGATATTAGTAAAGTCTGAATGCCAAACATCCTGATCATCAAAGTGCCAGCCACCAAAGAAGCGAATCCTGATTCGAGAACCCGTTGTTGCGTAGGTTTCACGACGCATCATTGCATCGAACAGGGCTTCGCGAGTATTCTCGATAGCCCAGACGCCTTGGTATCCAGAGGAAGCCATGGACCAACCGGGATACTCCAGTTCCCCAAATTTTGCCATCGGGCGTGCCGTTCGCTCAGGACTTGGTTCCGCTCCACTGTGTTTGCCGAAGAAATTATCCTCGCTAGCTGTTGCTAACGCCGTGTGACTATCTGTCGCGCCTATCAGTCCAAATTTGTAGGGATTGACCCCAACACTCTGCTCGACCGCTAAACCTAATTGCAGCGCACGACGCGCGTATTCGCGCTGGAGCATTTCATCTTTTTTTAACTCAGTTAGATCAAGGTTGCCCTGGTCCCAGGTTTCGTAATCGGCAAACTCATCATCGGGTGAGAGCTTCGGATGCGTCTCTCCATCACCTTTGATTTGTGTCGCTTCATAAAGCGGTTCCCATCTCGCTCGTATTTCCGCGTACTCTCGGTCGATAAGCAATCCGGTATCAGGGTCAAGTATTGGAAACATGAGTCCATTACTTAAATTGCCATTGTGAGCAATCGCAAGCAGCTGGCCGCCGGTTGTTTGTTCGTATCTTTCCATCCATCGCCAGAGGTCACGTGGGTTTGGGCTACCTGCAGGCTTCTGAGTCGTGAATGGCTCGAGCATACGTGCTTGCTCTGCACCATCACGATAAATAACGTTGCGATG
>JABJED010000401.1 GCA_018665025.1 Gammaproteobacteria bacterium | reverse complement strand
TTATCAGTCAGGCCATAAGAGGGCTTAACCTCTACACCGGCTTGAGTGCCTGTACTGGTTTCGCGGGCAGAAACAGAAAGCAGGCCATCGGCATCAACGTTAAACATCACTTCAATTTTCGCCGCACCGGCCACCATCGGAGGAATGCCGGTTAGCTCGAATCGCGCCAACGATCGACAATCCGTCACCAGCTCGCGCTCACCCTGCAGGACATGGATGAGCATCGCAGTCTGGCCATCTTTGTAGGTCGTGAATTCCTGAGCCCGCACAGCAGGTATCGCTGTATTTCGCGAAATCACCTTTTCTGCCAGGCCTCCTACCGTCTCCAGACCCAGAGAAAGTGGCAATACATCCAGCAGCAGCATTTCGTCATCGGGCTTATTGCCAACCAGAACATTCGCCTGGACGGCTGCACCGACGGCAACCACTTTGTCAGGATCCATGTTATTGAGCGGCGTTTTACCGAAATACTCCGCGACCTTAGCGATGACCTGAGGGACCCGTGTAGAGCCACCCACCAGGACAACATTATGAATCTCACCGAGCTCAATCCCAGCATCCCTCACGGCTCGCAGGCACGCTTTAATAGACGCATCAACCAGCGGCGCCACTAGATCATCGAAAGTGGTTCGATCCAGTATTCCCTTGAACTGCACACCATCACGATCAAAATCTATGTCGACCTTGGCGTTATCAGTGAGGCTTTCCTTGATTGATCTGGACGCCATCAGCAATCCACGTAACTGTTCGCTTGCCAGCGGTTTCACATATCCGGACTGCTCAACTATCCAGGCGGCTATCGCCCTGTCAAAATCATCACCGCCGAGCGCCGAATCCCCGCCGGTTGCGAGCACTTCGAAGACCCCCTTACGGAGCCTGAGCAACGAGATATCAAAAGTACCCCCGCCCAGGTCGTAGACAGCAATCACACCTTCACTACCGGAATCGAGGCCATAGGCTATCGCAGCGGCAGTGGGTTCATTCAGTAATCTCAATACGTTGACACCGGCGAGCTGCGCCGCATCTTTCGTCGCCTGCCTTTGGGCATCATCAAAATAGGCTGGCACCGTAATAACAACGCCATCCAGGTCGCCCGCCAGTGTAGCGCTCGCTCGATCTACCAGGGTACGAAGGATTTCTGCAGAGACCTCAACCGGAGTCACATTTCCGCTGACGGTTTCTATTCGCGGCATTCCACCCTCAGAAGCAGAAAACCGGTAAGGAAGCTGGTCACCGAGTGTCGCCACATCTTTAATGCCGCGGCCCATCAGTCTTTTTACGGACACGATGGTGTTCATGGAATCATTCACAGCTTCGGTCAATGCTTCATCACCAACGATTATCCCGCTGGATGTATAGCGCACGACTGAAGGTAGCATATGCCTGCCCTGCTCATCGGCAAGTGTTTCAGCAACACCCGCGCGAACACTCGCAATTAGCGAGTTAGTCGTACCCAGGTCTATTCCGGCAGCTCGTTTACGCTGGTGGGGGTCGACCGCCTGGCCGGGTTCTGTGATTTGTAATAGTGCCATCTATATCCCAATTACTTTTCTTCAGTAGCGTCCTAATAATCCAACAACTTTTCTTCAAGACGGTTCGCCGAAACCATCAACTTGGACAGGAACTGGAGTTCATACACCAACCGCTCTGCCTTATCAGTGTCCTCATCCAATGCTTCTTGAAATTTTGCCTGCAGCTCGTTGATCGCCTGCCGCATTTTTTGACGAAACGAATCAAGTTCTTCGAGATTACCCTCACCTTCTTCAATAGATTCGAGTTGCTCCCTGAGCTCAATCTGATCCATCAGGAACGCTGCTGGCAAAGTCGGGTTATGTTCCAGTTCTACTCCCCGCAGCCCCAATATATAAATCGCGCGTGGCAAGGATGTCCGCAGCGTTTCATTCGCCGTATTTACCAGGGTCGCCCACTGCACGGCCAACCGCTTCTCCTGATCCGTTCCCGCGGCAAACCGATCCGGATGAACTTGTTTCTGCAAGTCCAGAAAACGGTCGCCAAGAAGCTCCTGATCCACGGCGTAATCAACCGGCAGGCCAAATATCTCGAAATAGTTTTTGTTGAAATCCACGAATAGTAAGGACGCCTGGCTTCACAGCAGGCCCTTCAAGTTAGACGGTGAAACTCTCACCACAGCCGCATTCGCCCTGGACGTTTGGATTCTTAAATTCAAACCCTTCATTAAGGCCCTGCTTCACATAGTCCATTTGCGTGCCATCGATGTAAACCAGTGACTTTGGGTCCACAAACACGTCAACGCCCTGAGAAGAGAACCTGAGATCTTCCGGCAAAATTTCATCGACCGGCTCCATGACATACATCAAGCCCGAGCATCCGGTGGTCTTCACAGCGACGCGAATCCCAACACCCTTGCCTCTTGAGGCCAGATAGCCAGTGACGTGTTCCGCCGCCTTTTCTGTCAGGCTGACACCCATATTCTTATCCTGCCGCTGCCGCCGATGACTCTTCGTCACCGACATGTTTTGATCGATAGTCCTGAATAGCCGCCTTTATGGCATCTTCTGCCAGCACCGAACAATGTATTTTCACAGGGGGCAGCGCCAACTCTTCAGCAATCTCTGTATTCTTTATGCCTTCTGCCTCGTCCAGCGTTCGCCCCTTAACCCATTCGGTCAGCAATGAACTAGACGCAATAGCACTACCACAGCCATACGTCTTGAATTTAGCATCCTGGATCACGCCGTCTTCGCCAACCTTGATCTGCAAACGCATCACGTCACCACAGGCTGGGGCACCGACCATACCTGTACCTACCTCACCACTTTCGGCGTCCATTTTTCCGACGTTACGCGGATTATCGTAGTGGTCCAGTACTTTGTCGCTGTATGCCATTTTGCTTTCTCTCCTAAGATGAATAGAACCCAGATAGATTCCATTCAAAAATATTAATTAGTGTGCAGCCCACTCGATTTTGTCCATATCCACACCGTCCTTGTACATATCCCAAAGCGGTGACAATTCTCTCAGTTTTTCTACGGCTGCCCTGACACTGCCGATCGCCTGATCAACGTCTTCCTCAGTCGTGAAACGGCCGATAGAAAACCGCAGCGAACTGTGTGCAAGTTCATCGTTCAGGCCAAGCGCCCGGAGCACATAGGAAGGCTCCAAACTCGCAGATGTACACGCGGATCCTGAAGATAACGCGATGTCCGGTAGAGACATGATCAGCGACTCACCTTCCACGAAATTGAAGCTGATGTTGATGATGCCAGGAATATGATGATCTATATGTCCGGAGACATACACTTCTTCCATTCCATTAAAGCCGTCCCACAGACGCTCCCGCAAAGCCAGTATTCGCTCACCTTCCTCATGCATCTCTTCTTTTGCGATCCGGAAGGCT
>JABJED010000400.1 GCA_018665025.1 Gammaproteobacteria bacterium | reverse complement strand
TCCATTTCAATCACTCGGGTGATCTTGACGTTACCTACTTGCCACTGGTTCATTGGCTGGCCTCTCTTTGGATCAGGTCGATGGCTTCTGCTAGAGACTCTGTTCGTTCCCTCCAGTTCTTTCCTCCAGTGCTGACCCGCAGAGTCGAGACACCAGCGTCACGATAAGCCTTTAACCTTTCCTTGATCATAGCCTCTGTGCCAATCAGGTTGGTCTTTAGAATCATATCATCGGGAACCCTGCGAATGGCTTCATCCTTCTTGCCGTTAATCCAGAGGCCCTGGATTTCAACAGCTTCATCAACGTAGCCAGCGCGTTTAAAAGCATCGTTGTAGAAATTGGTTTTTGCCGAGCCCATTCCTCCAAGGGTAAATGCCATGGCGGGTTTCCTGGCCTCAATCATTCGTTCGACATCGTCGCCCACCTCAAGACTGCCGCCAACCTGAATGTCGATATCTGCCAGGGTTCGGCCGGACTTTTGAAGCCCCCTTTTCAAAGGCTCAAGGAATACATCTGCATGCTCTGGAATAAAGGAGGTACCCAGCCAACCGTCAGCTAACTCTCCGGTCATCTCCATGGACTTGGGACCAAGTGTGGCAAGATAAATAGGCAAGTCCTTTCTTGGGGGCTGCGAGAGTTTGATGGGTTTGCCCTCGCCGCCAGGGCGAGGTAACAGGTAATGTTTACCCTCATATTCCAGTCGCTCGCCACTCAAACCTTTTTTAACGATCTCTACGCATTCCCTCAAGCGCCCGAGCGGGTTTGCGAAAGCTGCGCCATGAAGACCCTCGACAACCTGGGGGCCACTGACGCCAAGTCCCAGAACGAACCGGTTATTGGACACAGTTGCCAGGCTCTGGCTGGTCATTGCAATCATCGAGGGAACCCTGGAGCTGATCTGCATGATCCCTGTGCCCAGTGTGATGTTTTTTGTAACCGCTGCCAAATAGGCCAAAGGTACAATCGCGTCCATCCCCCAGGCTTCAGCCGACCAGACAAAATCAACGCCCATCTTGTCTGCCTCTACGGTGTAATCCACCAATTCATCCCAGTCTTCGCCGTTGTAATAAGCGCTTCCGATCCCAATTCCTGTCTTCATATCTATCTCTTCTAATTATTTTTGATGATCTCGTCTTCAACATCGATCAGTTTATCTTTGCCGAAGAATATCTCATTTTCGACAAAAAAAGTGGGGGAGCCGAATGCACCCATCTCAACGGATCGATTGGTGTTGTCTATAAGCGTTTGTTTGATAATAGGGTCCTGCATACCCTCGAAGATGGCGGCGGCGGGAAGCCCTGACTCCTCGAATGCGGTGCGGATAATATCCGGTTCGTCCATTTTCTTTGGTTCACACCACATGTGCTGATAGATTTCATGGATGTATCGCTCGTAGTAATCCTGGGTCTGGGCAAAGATCGCGCCACGCATGACCTGCAGGGTATTAACCGGGAAAAAAGGGTTTCGGTTGTAATCGGTGATGTTGTGCTTATTTAAGAAACGTTCCATCTCAACATTCTGGTATTCGCCTTTATTTTTAATACCCTGCAAAGTCACCGCCGGTGAAGCGTTACCCGTGGCTTTGAACACACCACCGATCAGCACCGGCACATAGGTGAATTTCACGCCAGTGCGTTTTTCTATTGAGGGTATAGCGCGATGGCTAAGGTAGGCATTTGGACTGCCAAAATCAAAATGAAATTCAACGATCACAGACTGACTCCAATAATAAGGTGCAGGTTAATTCCATCATAAAAGCTTTTAAAACTGGAAAGAAAGTACCTGATCAATCACGTTGAGTAAACCTACAGCTATGCCGGTTGCTTGATTAAACCCAATCGATGAGGTGCGTCAGGATGATGAAGGCTGAATTAGTTGCAGATATGAAGGGTTCGCTGCTTCAAATACCTAACATCGTTGGAGAGAGCTGGGTCCTGCTGATCATTTGTGATGCGAATCTTGGTGCCCCCCGGTCCTGCTTCCCATGACTCATTGATCTGTACTTATGCAGGAATCGGGATATTAGTTACTGTAGTTCAAATTTTCCGGGATGAAATTCAGAACAAAAAAAACCCTGCCGAGGCAGGGTTTCTTTCGGATTTTGGCCGGGACAATTTCGGGCGAACCTTCCATTGCTTGGTCTATCCTCCGAACCTTTCGGCCCGGGTTGAGTCCATGACCAGGGTCTAGACCCTGGTCGGACTCGTGCAGCTCTCTGCGTTCTGTTTCCTCTATTCTCCACTTCCGGCCGAGGCCTTCTGCTTCCTTTAGTCTCCACTTCTGCTTCCTGCCGCGGGTGGCTGTTTCCATCGTGCCAAACGTCTCTGGCGATTTCCGCAACCTGGCCCAGCGAGCCGTTATTTTAAGACGCCTTGCTACGTCTCCACTACTAGGGGTCGATCGCCCTCTGTGTAATGGGTCGGATATCCGGTCTACGATTCACTTCCCCCGAAGGTTCCGTGTTCCGCTGCCTCCCGAAGGTGACACCCGGTAACCCTTAAGCCGCCCTTGCCCTGGCGACTGCGACCCGGCACAGGTCTATCGGTTTGAGTTTAGTTTGGTTTCCCGTTTCCGGTTCTCCTAACCTCCCTCAACCGTCGAAGTACAATTTACAGAGGTCCTGGCGATTTGGCTATTGAAACGATTGCAACTAGCGGTGGATTAGCTGTGGATAACCTTTGGGTAAGTCAGAATATTTCCTGATAGTGATGTAGGAAATGTGAAAATCCTATGAAGTAAGGTGTAAGTTATTGTATATAAAGGAAATAAATTCATGATTTTATTTCATGTTGGTACGTAATGAAGGGGTAAATATTTTCTAGAGTAACTGATGCGCCTGGATAGACAGGCCAGCTAAAAGTTGCGTTGGTGTTTCGCCTAAACATACCAACTAATAATAAGAGGGGTAAGACAGAGTATAACCGTTAGTAAAATTATCTCATGACGGTTCTTTCCTTGGGCGCGTATCGAGCCCCGAAGATCGCAGTACGAGAGAGTTGATTGAGCTGATAATGTTGTGCCGTCAGTCCCGCAGTAGTACACGACTCATATTGCGGTAATATGAATTGCACTAACTGGAGTGGAAATAGCTCTGGATCAACTGACCACCGGAGAACAATGATGGAACTGAGAATGGATGGGCGGGTGGCCCTTGTTACTGGAGGCAGTAAAGGGCTTGGATACGCCATGGCGCATAAGTTTGCTGCGAGCGGCGCGCAGGTTTGCGTAGTTGCCCGCAATGGAGGCGAGGTGGAGGAGGCCGCTAAGCGGATTAAGCTTGAAACGGGCGCAGGTTCATTAGGGCTCGCTTGTGATGTTAGCCAGGCTGGTCAGCTCCAGTCGGTGTTTGATTCATGCATCGAAACATTTGGGAAGGTGGACATACTCATCAACAATGCCGGGCATGCAATGGCAGGTGAGTTTGAATCGATTACAGATGAAGAGTGGCAGTATGACTTTGACCTTAAGTTAATGGCAGCGGTCCGCATGTCGAGGCTGGTGTTCCCCGGAATGAAAGAGCGTCGCTGGGGACGAATTATCAACATGCTTAATACGCTCGCGAAAACGCCGGCCAGAGGCAGTGCGCCGACTTCAGTTACCCGCGCAGCAGGCATGGCGCTAACCAAGGTTCTGGCAGGTGAAGGTGCACCGCACAACATCCTTGTGAATGGATTCAACATCGGGTTGATTAAATCTGACCAGATTCAGCGCGGGTATGACAGCAAGCCGCGCGAAGAATCTTTCGATGAATTTGTAGCAAGGGCTGGTAAAAAGTCAGTTCCGATCGGTAGGTACGGCGAGGCGGAAGAATGTGCGAACCTGGCTTGTCTGCTCTGTTCCGACGACTGCGGGTTTGTCTCCGGAACTGCCATCAATATAGACGGCAATATGTCACCAGCTATGTAGTGCGGAGTTGCTTGCGAGCTTGCAGGTAAACTGATTTGATTGTGCGTTGACAATAAATAGGAAAAGCAGATGCCTGATAACTTGCCAGAGGCCCTAGTTGCAGTAAAGCGACAGGCAGAGGATTTTATCGATAAGGTGATCAGACCCCTCAGTGATAAAGAGGGTGCTGAAGTGAGTGAAGACTCCATTAGGTCTGTGAAGGAAGCCTCCAGGAAAGCCGGGTTTTTCTTTAAGACACAACCGGTAGAGTTTGGCGGTACACCTGCTTCGACACTCGAGCTGACGGTTTTACGTGAGTTGTTTGGCCGTACTAATCTTCCACTGACACGCTTCGTATTTGGGCCGGGCCCCGGCGTTCTTCACGCTGTTCAGGGAGACCTTAAATCAGGGTACCTTGATCCGGTTTTGAGGGGGGAGAAAAGAGGCGCATTTGCGTTTACCGAACCCGACAGTGCTCCGCGGGCTACGTGGGGTGTGGTGGCCGGAGACAAACTTGTCATTAATGGCCAGAAATCCTATATCACGGGTGGTGGTTCGGCTGATTTCATTTCTGCACTGGTCAATGTCGAACAAGCAAATGGCGACAAAGCAGGAACGGCGATGGTGGTGATCGATCGTAAGGCGCAGGGTGTAGCGATAGATCGAGTGTTTACTTCCCTTGATGGTAGCAGTCATGTGTCAATGACTTTCGAAAACGTCTCGGTGCCGATAACTAACATCATTGGCGAGCTTGGCGAAGGTATGCCAAGGGCGCTCGCGAATATTGGCAACGTACGGCTCATGGTGTCAGCACAAGCCTCGGGAATGTGTATGTTTGTCCTCGATTTCATCGAGAAACACATTAAGTCGCCGCACCGTTCAGGCGTTCCCCTTGGGGACAAAGAGGGTGTTCGTTTAAGGTTTGCAGATATGCGAATCGAGACATTTGTGGCACGTAGCGCCTTGTATCGAACAGCAAGAGTCGTGGACAGTGGTGATAATTCAGTTAATGAAACAGCTATAACAAAAGTCTTTACCACTGAGACAGCAGGTCGGGTGGTCGACCAGGGCGTGCAGTTATTTGGAGGACAGGCGCTGGTTGCCGGACATCCGTTGGAAAAACTCTATAGGGAAGCAAGGTCCTTGCGATTCGTTGAAGGTGCGAGTGACCTTTTGCGGCTCAACATTGCGAAAGGAAAACTGGAGCTCGGTAAAGGAAGGCTCTAGGGTTTTTCGCTTTCCGAGGGTTGTTCTTCACAAGTCCAACCCCAGTTTTCCAGTTTGGCTGCCAAAAATGTAGCTCTGTCTTCGCAGTACCCCGCCGAGGCCTTTGCGCTCCAAGGATATTCGGTCAAGTTTTCTGAGAGTTTCTCATATTTAACCCTGCAGGGTACCTGCCAGCCTTTATGTTCGTACTCGACAGAAATCATCCTGATTTCGTTATTGGCTCGACAGGTAAATTCACTAGCCAATACCGTTGGACTGGCCAAGAATACAATTAGCATACAGATCGATCGGCGCATTATTCTCATCCTGTTAGGGTCGGTAAGTGAATTGTGAGCTTCCTGGCACCAGTGCCCGGTAGGACAGGTTTGCCCAGCGGCACAGGTTTTCCCGGGTGTCTCGTGGGTCGATAATCTCTTCAATCTCAAAGAACTCTGCCGACCTAAAGGGCGAGCGAAGTTTGTTGAGTCGCTCTTTTATAGCGGCCAGGTGTCCATCGAAATCGTCTGCTTCGACTAGTTCCGCCTTGTAGGCAACCTCAATTCCCCCTTCGATCGGTAGCGAACCCCAATCCCCCGAAGGCCATGAAAAGCGGAAGTGGTGGCTGCCGGGTTTGCTATTGGCGGCGCCAGCAACCCCAAAAGCCTTTCGGATTACAACGCTGCAAAATGGCACAGTAGTTTGCCCCAGTGCAGCGAGTGCCTGGGATCCAAACCGAATCGTCGAGTTTTCCTCTGACTGTTTGCCAATAAGAAACCCCGGGCAATCAACGAGGTGCACCAATGGCAGGTGGAAAGTCGATGCAAGGTCACAGTGTCTGATGAGTTTTCGGCAGGCATCTGCTGTCCAGGCTCCGCCGTAAATCATCGGATCTTCGGCGAAAACCGCCACAGGAACTCCGTCGAGCCTGGCGAGCCCGGTAATAATAGATTTGCCCCATTTTCTGCCAATCTCAAAGAATGAACCGGTATCTACTACGGCATTGATGACCGGGCGCATTTTGTACACCTTCCTCGGGTTTTTGGGGACGACGTCCAGTAGAAACGTCTCTTTTCGGTCAATCGGGTCGTTGGTGGGGATTCGCGATGGAATCTGGTCGACGTTCTCGGGCAGGTAAGATAGAAACTGTTTCGCCATGGCAAAGGCTTCTTCTTCCGACTGTGCTTCGTCGTCGATGGCACCGTTTCGAGTATGGATTTTGCTCGAACCGAGTTCTTCCTTGCTGACGTCGCCCAGGTTTGCCCAGTCAACCAGTGCCGGGCCGGCGATCATCATTTGTGCGGTGTCTTTGACGATGACGGAATAATGTGAGGAGGATACCCGCGCTGCGCCTATACCGGCGACGCTGCCGAGCGCCAGTGAGACTGAAGGAGCAATACCTAAATGGCCGACGATGACTTCCCAGCCAGCTACTCTTGGAATATAGGTTCGGCCAGCTGTTTCTATGGTCTTCACCGAGCCGCCGCCACCCATGCCATCGACCAGACGTATATGTGGAAGTCTAAGCTCAACTGCCAGGCCTTCAGCCTGTTGCCTCTTGCCCGCTATCGAGGCATCTGCCGATCCGCCTCGGACCGTGAAATCATCGCCTGAAACAATAACCGGTTTACCGTCTATTTCTGCGGTTCCGAAAATATAGTTTGAGGGGGTGAAATCCTTGAGGTTTCCGTTTTCGTCGTATTCCCCTACGCCGGCCAGCTTGCCTATTTCATGGAAGCTCTCTGGGTCGACTATTTTGTCCACGCGCTCCCGAATGGTCAGTTTCCCGAACTCATGTTGCCGGGCTACTTTTTCTTCCCCACCCATCTTCTCGGCCAGGTTGTTGCGTAAAGCTAATTCGGAGATTTCATTTTCCCAGCTCATGCCAGTCCTCGTTCGTTCATTGCAGCCATACCTGATCATATCAACTTCAGCAATCTCTGGTTAAGCTCTTTTGTGGCTGTGACTGCAT